>JBDTLW010000022.1:0-10469 GCA_039934575.1 Parafilimonas sp.
CTTACCGTATCATAAGGATTCAGCGGATCAATTGCTCTCCAGCTTTCTTCACGTATTAAACCAATTAAATTGTAATAGCGGCAAATGCCATCTTTATTTCCCCATTTATAATTTTCTTCAGCAATCACATCACCCATTAAATTATATCTTGTCCATGCGCCTTGTTTTTTATCATCAACATACCTGCCTTGTTCCTGATAGCCCGGCTCACCATAATTTGTTTCTTTACGTATTACCCATTTGCCTTGTTTCAAATTTTGAAGATCAGTGCAATTAATAGTATCTCCTTTTGCATCAAGTTTGTATGTTTTACACTGGCAAAAAGATTGCTGCACTACAAGCATTGAAACAAACATCAAAAAATGTACTCTCCACCTCATATCTTTTAAACGTTTTGTAAACAATTTTCTTGTGTGAATTGATACGGAGTTTTGATTACTTTATAGAAGCTCTTACTGTTTTAACTTCTGCAGCTGTAACGGCAGAAGCTTTATTGCCAAAACTGCTGCGGATGTAAGTAAGCACATCTGCTATTTGCTGATCAGTTAAATAATTTTGTGCAGGCATATTATTGCTATAATAATTTCCGTCAATCGGTACGTTTTCAACTGAACCCTGCAGCACCCATTTAATTAATTTTTTCTTATCCCCCGTTACATAAGATGTTTTAATAAGCGGCGGGTTCATTCTTGGCACACCGCTTCCGTTTACCTGGTGGCAACTAAGACAATATTGTTTGTATAATTCACTTCCACTTTGTTTAGCAGGTTGCTGCTTTTGTGCACTAACTGCGATAAATGCCATTATACATGTACATACAATAATTTTTCTCATACAATTATTTAGCGGTGTACATAATTCTGTAAATAGTTCCTTTAACATCATCGCTTACATATAAAGAGCCATCAAGACCTTGTGCTAAACCGCAGGGGCGATGCTCTGCATCACCAGGTGAAGCAATTTCATTTTTTCCTGAAAATCCATCAGCAAATATTTCCCAATCCCCGCTTGGCTTGCCATCTTTAAAAGGAACAAATGCAACAAAGAAACCTTTCTGCGGTTCGGGCGCCCTGTTCCATGATCCATGAAATGCAATGAATGCTCCATTCTTATATTTTTCAGGAAACATATCACCTGTATAAAATAATAAGTCATTTGGCGCCATGTGACCCGGAAATGCTACAACAGGATCCTGTGCATCACCCGTATATTCTTTTTTACCATCGCCACCATATTCCGGTGCTAATATTTTTTTATGCTGAATTTGATCGTAGTACATATACGGCCATCCGCAATTGCTTCCATTGTGTAATTCATACATACATTCTGCCGGTAATTCTGCGCTTTGCTGTTCTGTAAATAAATCAGGAAAAATATCATGCAACTGATCTCTGCCATGTTGCATTACAAATAAGCTGTTTGTTTGTGTATTCCAATCTAAACCTACTACGTTTCTTAATCCTGTTGCATAATGAACTCCATCATCATAAGATTGATTTGCAATATTTGTTTTAAATTCCCATATTCCGGCTGCGGAATCAAGTATAGGGCAAGGTTGTATGCCCATAGAGCCTTTAGACCTATCCCTTTCCTGGCAAGAGTTTGAATAAGCTCCGATATTTACATACACATTTCCATCATTATCTAAAGTAAAAGCTTTTGCTTCATGCTCATGTCTTGAAATTAAACCTGCAATTATTTTTTCAGGATGATTTGGATCAACCGGTTTATTATTTGCGCCAAGTTTATACCGATATACATCTTCATCTGATGAAGCATATAAGTATCCATCTTTTATATAAATACCTGTTCCGGTATAATTGCCAAAACCACTTGTTTTGTCCATGTGCCCATCCTTATTAACATCCTGCAGTAAATAAATGCCTTTACCATCTTTAAGCTTTGAAAGCTTGACAAAAATATCTCCGTCAGATGTAATTGCAATGTGTCTTGCTTCACCTAATCCATCAGCTGCCTTTATTGCTGTAAACCCACTTGGTAATTTTAACTCTGCATTTGAGGCATCCTGTTTTAGAGATTGGCCACATGCATTAAGCCCTGAAATAAGGCATAATATAAATAGATAATATAATGTTTTCATAACTGTATTTATTAAAACAAAAATAAACTTTGTGAGTCTTGTTTACATCACAAAGTTTATTCCGAAAAAAAGTCCCGCTACTGCGGGACCCGAGTTTACCACTCTAAAGAACCCCCAAAGATTTGTTTTTCTTAGGCCGGGCGTGAGGGAACATTAAACACATCAAACAAACAAAATTTAAATACTTTTATTTTAGATCTTTTACAATTCCTATGTTTATACCAAAGCTGGTTACAGGAAGTTTTCCTACACCAACTTTAGAGGTTGGTATTTGATAATATGGCTCAACCTTTATACCGCCCCAGTTAAATAATTTAGTTTCATATCCTACAATCATAGTAATACCTGTAAAATATTTTGGACTTGTTACGGAGCTGTAATTTTTAGAACGATCCGCTTCATTTCCATTTTTTGAAACAGCGTATTGATAATTTTCTGTGTGCGTTAAAAGAATTGCATCAGCGCCAACACCAGTATACAAATGGCTCTTATTTTTAATGAGGAATTTATATTTTACAGTTATTGGCACACTTGTTAATTTACTGCTTCCATTTACGTTTTCAAGAGATACAGGATCCTTTAGCTTAAGCCCTGTTTTATCAAAATATTTGCCATTAGTATAATAACTTATATGCTCTCGTTCTATACCAATTTCTGCATCAACCCTGCTGTTTATCCTATATCCAAGTGCAATTCCTATTTTATAGCCAGGCTTGTTTACTTGCTGAAACTTAACCATTGAAAATTCGGGAGAACCATATAAAGTTCCATAGAATTTTGTAGGCGGTGTCTGAAGCTTTATTGCCTGCTTTGCAGATTTTGCGGAATTGCCGGATGATGCACTATTTGTCATGTTTTGGTTCTGTGTATCACCGGCAATCTTATTTTCCACTACTGCCTTATTTGCCTCATTCTTTTGTACAATATTTTGAGATGAAAGATCTGAAGCCTTATCTGAATTCAGAGATGGTTCATCTCCCGTATTTGTATTTTGGTTTTGGTTTTCAGCATCATTATTAATGGAGATATCATTTGCTGATAAGCTTGCTCTATTTTGTTTTTCAACTGCACTAAAATGTTTAATCCTAAACTCAACATTCCTATTTACGCCAACCTCGGCTTCTTCAGTATTTAATGATCCGGATGATTTATCAGGAACTTCAACTGAATTTGTTTGCGGGTGATTTGTAATATTTTGTTCTGGAACCTGTTTTTTTTCTGCTCTGCTGCCAGAAGAATTAAATTGAAATGTGTATAGTATTGCTGAACCACCTAATAATAAAATAGCAATTGCCGCATATTTCCAAAATTTATATCTGCTTGCAGCAACAACTTCTTCTGGTCCGGATTCATTAAGGCGTGCTGCGACACTATCCCAGTTTGAATTATCGGTTTTTAAAGGATAATCCTCTGCCGCCGCCTGAAACAACTCCTCAAGATTATCATTTTTGTATGGCATAACTTTTCTGTGAAAATCGTTTTTCTAAAAATTTCTTTAATTGTCCTTTCGCCTTTGCCAAAGCAGATTTTGATGTACCCTCAGAGATGCCTAATGTTTTTGCAATTTCATTATGTGAAAATCCATCTATAACAAACATATTAAATACATTGCGATAAGAGGGCGGCAATCGTTTCACTTCACAAATCAGTTCTTTATATAAAACTCTTTGATCAGCATTCTGACTTTTATCCATTTCTTCCCAAACATAATCCGGCAATTCTTTAATTTCCGGAGTTGATTGTTGTCTTCGGAGTTCATCGATAGCGGTATTAATTAAAATACGTTTCATCCATCCCATCAGAATCTTTTCAGTATCTGATTTCTCCTTACCCATCTGAAATTTGTCAAGGCTGTTAAAGATCTTTACAAAACTATCATTAACTACATCTGTTGCTTTTTCGTATTTATAAATGTACCGGAAAACTGTCTTTAAGGCAAATCCATAATAATGCTCATAAAACTCCTGCTGGCTTTTATTGTCCTTTTCAATACAACCCCTGATTAATTTGTATAGCGATTCCAAATTTTCAAGGATTAATATTTGTGAATAAAATACGTAATTACGGTACTAAGGGTTGCCTCTGAATATGGAAATTGAAATGAGTTTAACTGCATATAGTGTAAAGGATAATTGGTGAGGCAATTTGCTTTTTTAAGTGGAAAGATATTAAATTTTTTTCATGGAATTTTATTATTGAGCGAATACCCTGCTTTAACTAAAACGCAAATCAATATCAGTATGGTATATATTTCTTTTAAAAAAATAAAAGCCCGGAAAATGCCGGGCTTTATTTAAAGGCATTATCTACGTTTATACTTTAGCTTCTTCTTCTTTTTTACCAAATTCAAATTTAATCTTCTGATTTTCTTTATCTAATCCGGCAATTAGCATATCTCCTTGTTTTATATTCATATCCAATATCTCTTCTGCAAGACTATCTTCAAGATATTTTTGTATTGCTCTATGCAAAGGTCTTGCACCAAATTGCACATCATACCCTTTATCGGCAATAAATTCTTTTGCTTCCGTGGTTATTTCTAACTGAAAGCCCATATTGTTAAGTCGCTTCATCACACCTTTCATCAGTATATCAATTATTTCAAAAATGTGTTCTCTAGTAAGTGAATTAAAGATCACTACATCGTCTATCCTGTTTAAGAATTCAGGTGAGAAAGTGCGTTTAAGCGCTTTTTCAATTACGGCTTTATTGTTTTCATCGGCATTCTGCATTCTTGTTGCTGTGGCAAATCCTACGCCTTCACCAAAATCCTTCAGCTGGCGAACGCCAATGTTTGATGTCATTATAATAAGCGTGTTTTTAAAATCAACTTTTCTGCCAAGTCCGTCTGTTAATTGTCCATCATCTAATACCTGTAATAAAATATTATAAATATCAGGATGTGCTTTTTCTATTTCATCAAGCAGAATTACGCTGTAAGGTTTACGGCGAACGCGCTCTGTTAATTGTCCGCCTTCTTCATAACCAACATAGCCCGGAGGTGCACCAATAAGCCTGCTTACCGTAAATTTCTCCATGTATTCACTCATGTCAATACGTATCAGCGCATCTTCAGAATCGAACATATACCTGGCAAGCGCTCTTGCCAATTCAGTTTTACCAACACCAGTAGGACCGAGAAATATAAAACTGCCCACCGGTTTTTTAGGATCTTTTAAACCAACGCGGTTACGCTGTATTGCTTTCACTACTTTGCTTATTGCTTCAGTTTGCCCAACAACCATGCTAGCCATATCATCCGCCATCTTACGCAGCTTTTCAGTTTCTGCCTGTACCATTCTTTTAACAGGAATACCTGTCATCATGCTTACTACTTCTGCTATGTTTTCTTCGTCTATAGGATAGCGTTTATGTTTGCTTTCTTCTTCCCAATCATCTTTTGCTTTATCCAGTTCTTCACCCAAACGTTTTTCTGTATCACGCAAGGCTGCTGCTTCTTCAAAACGCTGGCTTTTTACAACACGATTTTTTTCAAGCTTTATATCTTCTATTTGTTTTTCAAGATCGAGAATATTCTGCGGAACATTTATGTTTTTTAAATGAACCCTGGCTCCTACCTCATCCAGTACATCAATAGCTTTGTCTGGTAAAAGGCGATCTGTCATATACCTGTCACTCAGCTTAACACAGGCATCAATGGCATCATCGCTGTAAACTACATTGTGAAAATCTTCATATCTCGGTTTTATATTGTTTAATATCTGAATCGTTTCATCAATTGTCGGCGGTTCAATCATTACTTTTTGAAAACGACGATCTAAAGCACCATCTTTTTCAATATACATTCTGTATTCATCTAAAGTAGATGCGCCAATACATTGCAGTTCTCCTCTTGCCAAAGCAGGTTTAAAAATATTACTTGCGTCAAGCGAACCGCTTGCACCACCAGCACCAACTATGGTGTGTATTTCATCAATAAATAAAATAACATCACGGTTTTTTTCAAGCTCATTCATTATGGCTTTCATACGTTCTTCAAACTGTCCGCGATATTTTGTGCCGGCTACAAGCGCTGCAAGATCAAGACTGATAACTCTTTTATCATACAAGACCCTGCTTACTTTTCTTTGCACAATGCGCAATGCCAAACCTTCTACAATAGCTGTTTTACCAACACCCGGCTCACCAATTAAAATGGGATTGTTCTTTTTTCTCCGGCTAAGTATTTGAGAAACTCTTTCAATTTCTTTTTCTCTGCCTACAATTGGATCTAAAACGCCAGTTTCTGCAAGCTTAGTAATGTCTCTTCCAAAATTATCGAGTACAGGTGTTTTACTTTTAGCATTACTACCTGCAGCTTTTTTTTGTTGTGATGAATAACCTTGCTTTCTTTCATCTTCAAAATCATCATCATTATCTTCGGTGTATTCGCTGCGTGGTTCATTGCTGCGTACAACACCTAATTCTGTTTTAAATAAATCGTAATCCACATCGTACTGATTTAAAATTTGTGTAGCAATGTTTTCTCTGTTTTTTAAGATAGATAACATCAAGTGTTCTGTTTCAACCAATGGGCTTTTAAGCGCTTTTGCTTCAAGCACTGTAACGCGTATTACTTTTTCAGCTTGCTTGGTTAGCGGAAGGCTATTAATGTTAGCTATATTTTTACCGGTTTTATCTCTTACAGCAAGTTCAACTTCTTTACGTAATTCGTATAAGTCAACATTCAATTGTTTTAAGATTTTAATTGCTGTATTCTCTCCATCTCTTATCAATCCCAGCAATAGATGTTCTGTGCCAATGAAATCATTTCCCAATCGTAATGCTTCTTCCCTGCTGTAGGATATGATCTCTTTAACCTGGGCGGAAAAGTTGTTATCCATTTATTAGTATTTATACAAGTTTAAGAAATATTTTTGAGGTCTGTACTAAATCAGTTATGCACAAGGTGTTAAAATGATCTAATAATAAAACACATGAATTTCAAAATTGATACCAGAGAAAAATTTACGATAATAACGCCTGTTTCAGATTTTTCTTCTGACAATTTAACAGCAGAATTTAAAGAGCTTGTACATTCTTACCTGCAACATAAGACAAATCTTGTTATTAGTTTAAAGAATGTTGTAAACATTAAAGAAAACTCTGTTAACGAATTGGCTGCATTGCAAAACGAATTTTATGAACAAAATATTTCATTCGTTATATGTAAACTTCAACCTGCTGTTCAATCACTACTTGAAAAATTAGAATTAGATGATGTAATGAATATTACGCCAACAGAAACTGAAGCATGGGATATGGTGCAGATGGAAGAAATTGAAAGAGAGTTACTGGGTGATGAATAATTACCTGCGATCAATATTATTTACATTTATTTCTGCATCAAAATTTTGTTTAAAAAGCAATTCATAAGCGTTTGATCAAAGTATTTATTACTGCACATAATATTAAACATTCGCTAAAACCGCATTGTATATTTTTACATTAAAACTTATAATACATGTTTCCCGAAGCCGTAATTTTTGATTTAGATGGAACTTTAATTGACAACAATCCTTATCACATTGAAGCCTGGAAATTTTTTTATGATAAGATAGGCAAGCCTTTTTCTTTGGAGGAATATACAAAAGATATTAATGGCAGAATTAACCGCGATATTTTTAATTATGTTTTTAATACAACATTAAGCCCTGAAAAAATTGAAGCATATTCAAACGAAAAAGAAGCTATGTATCGCGACTTATATAAGCCGCATATAGAACCCATTAATGGTTTGCTTGATTTTTTAGAAGAATTAGAGCAAGCAAAAATTCCTAAAGCAATTGCAACATCTGGCCTAATACCAAATATTAATTTCATGTTTGAACATGTGCCAATAAAAAAATTTTTTCTTAATGTAGTTGAGGCTTCACAAATTTCACAAGGCAAGCCGCATCCTGAAATATTTTTAAAAGCAGCGATTTCTGTTAATGCTGTTCCATCAAATTGTGTAGCGTTTGAAGATTCTGTTGCAGGAATTAAATCTGCAAAAACAGCAGGCATGAAAGTGATTGCATTAACAACAACACATACTGCTGAAGAGGTTAAAGAAGCTGATTTCATCATTAAAGATTATACAGAAATATCTTTAACAAAACTTCGTGAACTCAAACCTGTTTAATACCGTTAATAGCAAAAACTCTGCAATGAAAATCATTCCTGCTTTAGCAATAATTATTTTTATGTCAAGCTCATTCAGTTGCACTGATTCATCAGCAAAAAATTCAGCTCGAAGTAAAGCTGATAATGGTTTTGCTGTTGTTGAATTATTTACTTCTGAAGGGTGTTCAAGTTGTCCGCCGGCAGATGCTGCTGTTGCAAGATTATTGAAGAAGTATAGTAATAATGTTTATGTTTTAGGTTATCATGTTGATTACTGGGATAATCTTGGATGGAAAGATATGTTCAGCAGCGCGGCTTATACACAAAGACAAAGAGAATATGGAAAATTTTTTAAACTGTCTTCCATTTATACTCCACAAATTGTTGTAAACGGCACAGAACAATTTATTGGTTCTGATGAAAATAAATTAAATGATGCAGTTACTAAAGATTTGCAACAAACATCAACGGCAAAACTTACTATTGATGCAACTGCAACAGATAATAAAACAGTAATCGTAAATTATACAACTGATGTAACTAATGCAAAAGTCAAAATTGCTTTAATTCAGTTAGTGGCTGAAAATAAAATTAAGCGCGGCGAAAACAGTGGTGCAACTTTACATCATGTAAATATTGTAAGAGATCTAAAAATAGTTTCTGCATCTGCAACCGGAAATGTTGTACTAAATATTCCTGATGGTTTATCTGAAAAAGGTTTCAGGATAATTGCATTTACTCAAAATATAAATGATAGTAAGATTACTGCTGCAATGGAAGTGAATATTCAGTAAGAAATTATATTTAAATTAAAAAGCTTGAAACTCCATTACAAAAAAATAGAACTGCCTTTTGAATATCCTTTCACTATCTCCCGCGGAAGAACAAAAACACATCAGGCTTCTTTAATTGTCGCATTGCAACTTGGTAATTTAATTGGCTTTGGCGAAGCACCTGCAATCACATATTATAATATTACCGTTGAGCAAATTATTGCTGACATTGAAAGTAAAAAAACAATGATCGAAAAATTTGCGCTTACAACGCCGGATCGTTACTGGCATTATCTTCATCATTTACTGCCGCAAAATCCTTTTTTAGTTTGTGCACTTGATATGGCAGCATGGGATTTGTTTGGTAAAATGCACAACAAGCCTTTGCATAAATTATGGGACACAAAATGGGAAAATATTCCTGTGACAGATTATACAATTGGTATTGACAGCATTGATAACATGATTGAAAAAATGCAGCTTCACCCCTCTCCTGTTTATAAAATAAAAGTTGGAACAGAGAATGATATTGAAACTATTAATGTGCTGAGAAAACATACTGATTCTATTTTTCGTGTTGATGCAAATGCAGGCTGGACATTGAATGAAGCATTAGAAAAAATTCCTGCATTAAAAGATTTACATGTTGAATTAGTGGAACAACCTCTTGCAAAAGATAACTGGGATGAAATGAAAATTTTGTTTAAAGAATCTTCTCTTCCATTATTTGCAGATGAAAGTTGTGTGTTTGAAAATGATGTTGCAAAATGCGCTGAATGTTTTCACGGTATTAATATTAAGTTGGTAAAATGCAGCGGTATCACGCCGGCGCTACGTATGATTACTGAAGCAAGAAAACTAAATCTAAAAGTGATGATGGGCAGCATGAACGAATGCACTGTTGGCTCTGCTGCTATTGCTCAATTTTTACCGCAGATTGATTATGTTGATATGGATGGACCCTTATTATTGAAAGAAGATATTGCAACAGGCTTGAATTATGAGAATGGTGTTGTTAGTATTTTAAATGAACCGGGATTAGGAATTTCGGTTAGACAATTCTAAGATCAAGTCATCACTAACTTATCAAAGCTTTATTTAAAAAAACAATCAACGGATATAATGCTTCAAACGCTTTTACAATTGTTGAAACAAATTTTTTATCAGTGATCTGTTCATCGGTCAAAGGCGCCATTGCAACAAAACTTTTCAGCTTTATAAATTCAATTGCAGGATTATTTTCATCATATCCTTTTGGCGGGCGCGTTAAACTCATTTCCCCATCTTTACTTAAGCCTTTTGTATAAACAGCTTTAAATTTTTTATTGTTGATGATCTTTTTAAACTCATTAAAATTATAATCAACTATCTCCTGGTTGCAAATGCAAATAATATCCTGCATTAAAACTAATTTTTCCACCAGCATTTATGCTAGTGTACTGACAAATTAATTTAGAAACATATATATTTGTACTGCTAAAGCCGGTACA
>JBDTLW010000023.1:0-10079 GCA_039934575.1 Parafilimonas sp.
TGGATATGAGCTTGCCGTTGTTGTAAGCCTTTGTACTATCTGCTCTCTGGTTTCTGTTGGATGAGCGCTCCACACCAAAGCAGCAATGCCTGCAGAGCTTGACGTAGCAACAGATGAACCACCAACCGTTGATGGAACGTTGCCGCTTACTGCATTACAAAGCGGGTTTAGTTTATCGCTGGTTTTATCCATTACAATTACAAAATCTATCTGCGGTCCTTTATGGCAATCGCCACATGCTTTTAAAGCCGTTGTGTTTTTTACACCGGTTATAGCTTCAACCTGCGGAAGTGTTGCCGGGAAGATTACACCATACCATGATGTCCAGGTTGTTGATGTGCCGCCTGCACAAAACATAAGCTTGCCTTTATCATAAGCATAAATAATTGCATCTTTAATTTGAGAAGAGCTTGTTACTCTTCCAACGCTCATACTGGTTATTTGAATAGTTGGGTCATCTGCAGCATAAGTGTATGCATCAGAAACACCTTTTATTTCTTTGCTGTTATCAATAATAACATCTTCTACAGCTTTGCAAATAACAAGACTGCTGTTATATGCAATGCCGCAGGAATTACCATTGATACAACGTGGCGCTGTTGCCGTGCTGCTCATTGCTGTACCATGACCGCAAGCATCATCGGCGCTTGTTGCACCTGGCAGCGTAAACATTTTTTGTATGATTCTGCCAGATGAATATCCCTGGTTAAAACCATTGTTCATGTTATCCTGGTCAGGGCTAACACCGGTATCAATCACCATAATTTTTATACCCGCTCCGGTACTTACATTCCACGCTGCTGGAATATTGTGGTAAGTATAATTCCACGATTGTTTTGCACCAGGCAAAATGTTTGTATAATCATCTCCTTCCTGCAAATTTGTATTACCGGTATAGCCGCCGCAACCGCTGCCGCCTATAAGGCTGTTTTCAATTTGTGCATGCAATGCCGCATCAAAGTTTTCGGGTTCATAACCCATGGGCTCAACATAGCGTATAAACTTGCTATGTCGTAATAATTTTAGTGTATTGATATTATCAATCCGCACATCTATTACGGGCAATTTATTTTCTTTCCATACTTCAATATCTTCTGCTTTCAGCTTTGGATGTATAGCCATTTCTTCCTGCAGTATTAATTGTATCACCTTCATTTTTGCTCCAGTCCATTTGTTATCATGAATATTTATTTTGGTTAAGCGCTCTTCAACATTTGTCTCATCTGCAGGTTTGTAACCAACAGAAACCATGTGGTCATCACTATGCATTACTGCGCTGTATAAAGTTAGGTCTGAGGCATCGCTCCAGTTAAATTCTCCTTTGCTTATCAGTACCTGGTTTATAAATGCATTTATTTGTTGAGGGGTTTGTAACTGAGCCTGCTGTTCATCAATAGTATTGGCATTTATTTGATCTGAATTTGATGTTTTATTACAGGCGGTGAAGATCAATACACATGCAAGCAATGCAAAAAAAAATTTTTTCATACGAGCTGTTTTGAAGTTAATAGTGAGCAGTTATTTAAAGCAGAAAGTTACAGGATAATTTCAGAAATACTCTAATATTTATGGTTGTCCAAATGTTTAAATGTATTGGCAATTATATGCTGTTGAATAAACTCCGGTACCAGCCTGCTTAGATGATAAGATAGTTTATTAATAAATCCGGGGATAATTCTTGCCTTGCCTTTTAGCATTTCATCAATAGCTTCTTTGGCCACATGCTCAGGCATTAGAATGGAGCGTTTTGCAATACCTTTTAATTCTTTATTTATAGCAATTGTATTTTGATTACTGTCTGTGCCGCCCGGGCATAAAACACTTACGAGAATATTATCATGTTTCAATTCAAGCCTTAATGACCGGCTGAAAAAATAAATATAGGCTTTGGATGCAGCATATACGGTTTTGCCTGGCATAATATAAAAACCACCCATGCTGCCGGTGTTCATTATGTGGGAAGGCGCATTTGTTTTTAACTCATCAAGCAATAA
Source organism: Parafilimonas sp. (assembly GCA_039934575.1). Taxonomy (GTDB): domain Bacteria; phylum Bacteroidota; class Bacteroidia; order Chitinophagales; family Chitinophagaceae; genus Parafilimonas. Next base: position 1,995 of record JBDTLW010000023.1, read on the forward strand.
ATGCGTAAGTATAGTGGCGGCATGAATATTCAGTTGCAGTTGTTTTTCGTAGAAGAATGTTTTACCATTTTTAAAAGCACCTCTGGAGCCAACACCAACATTATTTATAAGAATATTTATGCTGTAATTATTTTCTTTTATCCATGTATAAACACTGCAGAAAGAATCAGGGTTACTTAGATCAATTCCAAAGCCATGGCATTCTGCATTGTATTTGGTTTTAATATCATTTACGATATTCTCAAGTTCTTGACCGGGCAAAGACACAATCAATAAATTCATTTTTCTTGATGCACATTCCATGGCTAATGCCTTTCCAATACCTGCTCCTGCTCCTGTTATCAGGGTGTACATTTTCATCTGTATATTTTATAATTTTTTTTAAGCCAGATGTAATTACTCATTTGATTTATGCAATAAAATCTTATAGCTTAATTTATGCTTGCTCATGATACTTTAGCCAATCTATTGTTTTCTGCAAACCTTCTTTAAAGGGCATAAATGTATAACCCAATTCGCGTTTTGCTTTTTCACTGCTGATACTCCAGTCATAATAATATTTTCGTATCCACGGCGGCGTTAGCAGTGGCGGCTTTCCGGTTAGCTTTGTATGTAACTGTAAAATATTTCCTGTAAGCATCATAAGCCATTTCGGTAATTTTAATAAAGAAATTTTTTTGCCTGTAAGTTTTGCAAGCAGGTTAAAAAAATCAATATAAGATACATTCTCTCCGCCAAGAGAATAACGTTGCCCGCTTCTTCCATTTTGCATGGCAAGTATATGACCATTTACAACATCATCAATATACACATAACTTCCGGTGCGTTTGCCATCGCCCGGCATAACCTTCCATTTTCCTGCCATATATAATTTAATCAGTCTTGTAACCACATTACTTTCAGTTATAATTCCAGGGCCATAAACACGGGGCGGATTAACAATAACAATGTTCATATCATATTTTTTACAATAATCCAAACATAGGGTTTCTGCTTCTGTTTTGCTTACTTCATATTCAGTAAACGGCTCTCCTATTCTTTTATCTTTTTCTTCAACAGGCTTATTCCCTGAAGGTCCAAGTGTTCCTCCGGTAGATGTAAAAACAATTTTTTGAATGCCTGTATTTCTGGCAATATCAAAAATATTTTTAGCGCCCTCAACATTTAATGTATAATAAGTTGATGGATCTTTTGCCCACACTCTTGCATAAGCTGCCAAATGGTAAACCTGTTCGCAACCTTCCATTGCTTTTTGTATGGATGCTATATCTGTTATGTCACCTTTAAAAATTTGTATGTTCTCATGTTTTAATACTTTGGTGCTTTCATTACGACATAAAGCATGTACAACATTTCCTTCTTCAGCAAGCTTTTTGGCAAGATTATTTCCAATATACCCCGTTGCCCCTGTTATAAAAATATGCATACCGTTCGCATAATATTTTTTGATTAATAAGATGTAATTCTAATGAGTGCAAAATAATTTTTTTTAAATTAACTTGATGTAACTATGTATGCAAGGATAGTAAGTAATTTTGAAATCTTTATTTTTGTTGTCTTAAGCGAGGATCTTTCATGAAGAAAATAGAATTAGAAATTGTAGCCTTATCGCATAGTATAACGCAAACTCATTCTTATGCAGTTGTTTTGGGTGAGGTAAATGGGTTAAGACGTTTGCCAATTGTAATTGGCGGATTTGAAGCGCAGGCTATTGCAGTAGCTTTAGAGCGTATGCAGCCCAGCCGCCCGCTTACACACGACCTGATGAAGAATTTTATGTATGCTTTTAATGTGGAGCTGATGGAAATAATTATTAATGATCTGCAGGAAGGTATTTTTTATTCAAAGCTTGTTTGTGTGAATGAACATGATACCGTAGAAATTGACAGCCGTACCAGCGATGCACTTGCACTTGCAGTAAGATTTGGATGCCCCATTTATACGTATGAGAATATTTTAGAAAATGCAGGTATTTTAATGGAAGATGAAGGCAAGCAGCGAAAGGCAGAAATACCCGTGCAGGATTCAGGTTCTTCTGCGTACAGCGACCTTACCAAACTAACTATTGAGGAACTCCAAAAACTGCTTACCGAAGTTTTAGAACACGAAGATTATATTCGCGCTATTGAAATAAGAGATGAAATAAATAAACGCAAATAAGCTTTCAATAAATTTTTATTTTGATAGTTTTCCCCAACTGCAAAATCAATCTTGGTTTACATATTCTTGGCAAAAGAACGGATGGCTATCATAACCTTGAAACTGTATTTTACCCGCTTCCTTTATATGATGTGCTTGAAGTAATTCAGGCTTCAGATACAAATCAACTCTATGAATTATTTCTTTCAGGAAATAAGATTGATGGTGAAGTTCAAAATAATCTTTGCGTAAAAGCATATCAGCTATTAAAAAAAGATTTTTCGCACTTCCCCGCTGTAAAAATTTATTTGCATAAGGCAATTCCATCTGGTGCAGGTTTAGGCGGCGGAAGCGCAGATGGCGCATATATGCTGAAGTTGATGAATGAAAAATTCAGCCTGAAATTATCGCAGGAAAGATTAATAACATATGCATTGGAATTAGGGAGCGATTGCCCTTTTTTTATCATGAATAAACCATGTTTTGCACAGCAACGCGGAGAAACTTTGGAACCAATTAATTTAAATTTACCAGCATATAAATTGATGCTTATAAATTCCGGCATTCATATAAATACAGCATGGGCTTTTGCACAGGTTGAATTCACAAACACAAAAAATATTAAAGACATCATCAGTATGCCGATAGAAGATTGGAAACACAATCTTACAAATGATTTTGAATTACCTGTGTTTAAAAAATTTCCTGAAATAGCTGATATCAAAAAACAATTATATGCATCGGGCGCTTTGTATGCATCCATGAGCGGAAGCGGTAGCACTATATATGGAATCTTTTCAAAAAATAGTATCATAGATTACAAATCTTTTCCCCAACATTATTTTGTAAAAGAATTCTCTTTGTAAGGTGTTTAAATCTTAATAAATTTTAGATTTGTGTATTAAGTACACAATATATATTTTCGCCAGCTAATGCATTGCCGGTAGTACTGCATGAGGAGGGTTATTTTTTAATCAATCAAAAATTTATTTCTTTGGCAACTGAACCGTTAAATACAAAAGAATATCAAGCTATTTCAAACAGAAATGAAATAAAAAAAGTGAATGGCAGTAAAAATCATTCAATAATTCCTGCAAATGAAAGCGATGCCATTCATAATATAAAAAAAGACTCTTCAACAAAAAAAACAACCGCTTCAAAAAAGAAAAACACAAAGCCTGATACTAAAACAGCGAAATTAAAAACTGCATTAAAACCCGCTTCAAAAAAAATAAAAAAAGCAAATGAGGGCTTAGCCACACAAGCAAATGAGAATTTACCTGCTGCAAAAAAAATAAAAAAGCCAAAAGCCGCAGCTATAAAAAAGCCTGCTGTTGCAACAACCAAATTTATTTTTCAATTAAACTTTTATACAAAGCCGGGTGAATCGCTTTTTATTATTGGCAACCATGAAGCTTTGGGCAACAACAATCTTGCGGATGCTTTGCCCATGCAATATCTTAACGAAGAAAGCTGGGTAGTTTCGGTTGATATCAATCATTCTTCTTCAATGCCAAAAGAAGGAATTGAATACAATTATGTTTTAAAACATGCCGATAATTTTACTGTATATGATTGGGGAAAGGATAAAAAATTAACACCTGAACTTTTTAAATATGAGGAAGTATTAATTGCTGATTCATGGAATCATGCCGGGTATTTTAATAATGCATTTTATGCTGAGCCTTTTCAAAATGTATTGCTTAAAAATAATCTTACAGAAGTAAAAATAAAACAACCAAAAACCTTTACACATATTTTTAAAATAAAAGCGCCGCTGCTTAAAAAGGGTGAGACTGTTTGCCTGCTTGGCTCTGCAAAGGAAACAGGTTTATGGGATGAAACGAAACCTGTTTTACTAAGCAGAAAAGCTGATGAAGATTATCATAGTGTTTCTTTAAATCTTTCTAAAATTGATTTGCCTTTAGTGTATAAATATGGAGTGTATGATACGGTAAATAAAAAATTTATTAATTATGAAGGAGGCAATAACCGTGTTTTATTTCATGCACATGCTGCTGCAAAAAATAAAATAACTATTGCTAACGAAGGCTTTATTGTACTGCCCGAAAGTACATGGAAAGGTGCCGGTGTTTCTATTCCTGTATTTAGTTTACGCAGCAAAAACAGTTGGGGCGTTGGAGAATTTGCTGATATAAAATTGCTGGTTGACTGGGCTAAAAAAACAGGTTTGCAGTTAATACAAATTCTTCCGGTGAATGACACCAATGCAACAGGCACGTGGGTAGATTCTTATCCTTATGCAGCTATATCTGCGTTTGCCTTACATCCAATGTATCTTAACCTTGATGAACTTGCAAATGATAAAAATAAAAAATTATTGCAACTGTCAAATGAAGAAAGGGAGGCGCTGAATAAGAAAGACGCATTAGATTATGAAGCCGTAAATAAATTGAAATGGAAGATCATTGAAGAGATATATACTTTACAGAAAAAAGAAACATTTTCTTCAGCAGATTATAGATCTTTTTATAACAACAATGAGCACTGGCTTATACCTTATGCAGCTTTTTGTTATTATCGGGATGTATATAAAACCTCAGATTTTAACGGATGGTCTTCAAACAAAAAATATAACGCAAAAAATGCAGCAGCGTTATTTACCAATAAGAAAACGGCTGATGCAATTTTAATACATTGTTTTGTTCAGTTTCATTTGCATATTCAGTTGCAGCAAGCTGCGGCTTATGCGCATGAAAATGGAATAATTATTAAAGGCGATATTGCAATTGGCATTTATCGTTATGGCGCTGATGCATGGCAGCATCCAGAATTGTTTCACATGGATATGCAGGCTGGCGCACCGCCTGATGATTTTGCAATTAAGGGGCAGAACTGGGGCTTTCCAACATACAACTGGAAAAATATGGAAGCCACAGCGTTTGCGTGGTGGCATCAGCGATTTGAACAAATGAGTTATTATTTTGATGCATTCCGCATAGATCATATTCTTGGATTCTTTCGTATATGGAGCATTCCCATGCATTCAGTAGAAGGTATCATGGGGCATTTTGAACCCTGCATTCCTTTACATATAAATGAGTTTTACGAAAGAAACATCTGGTTCGATTATCATCGTTATACAAAGCCATTTATTACTGACCAGGTTTTGTATGATATGGTTGGTAATGAAGCAAATTATTTCAAACAAAATTATTTGAACACCGGTGATAATGGTAATTATACTTTGCGTGAAGAATTTTCAACGCAAAGAAAAGTTGAAGATCATTTTTTTGCATTAGATGCAAGTGAGCATGATAATTGGATAAAGCAAAAATTATTCGATCTTATTTCGAATGTTATTTTATTTGAAGTTGAAAATTCAAACGGACAACAATTTCATTTTCGTTTTTCAGTTGAATCAATAAAATCATTTCAGTATTTAGACGCACATACACAAAGCCAGCTAAGAGATTTATATGTTGATTATTTTTTTCGCAGACAGGATGATTTCTGGATGAAAGAAGCCATGAAAAAATTACCTGCACTTAAGCGTTCTACCAATATGCTTATTTGCGGTGAAGACCTTGGTCTTGTTCCGGGTTCTGTGCCTGAAGTAATGAAGCAACTTGGTTTGCTTAGTCTTGAAATTCAACGTATGCCAAAGCAGGCTAACCGCGAATTTTTTCATCCGAATGATGCGCCTTATTTAAGTGTTGTAACTCCATCAACACATGACATGAGCACCATTCGGGGATGGTGGGAAGAAGATAGAAATAAAACGCAGCGTTTCTTTAATTATGAATTAGGGCAATGGGGCGATGCGCCTTTCTTTTGCGAGCCCTGGGTTAACAGAACCGTTATCATACAACATTTATATGCACCTTCTATGTGGAGTATTTTTCAACTACAGGATTTGCTTGGCATAAGTAAAGAATTACGCCGCAAGAATCCGCATGAAGAACGTATTAATGTTCCTGCCATACCAAAATATTTCTGGAAATACCGCATGCATTTATACCTCGAAGATTTATTGAATGCAGATGAATTTAATAGTGAGCTGCATGGTAATATACAGGCATGCGGAAGAATATAAAATTTTTACCTTCGGATAAAAAGCTTCACATAGCAGAATTTCTTTTCGTTCATAATTGTCTTTAATTTTTTAATGAATGATTATTTTTTTTCAACACACCATAAATAATTGGACTGGATTGCAACTTGCTGCATACATGTATTTAGCAATCTAAAATAAGTTGTTACTTCTCACCGTAACATGTTTTCCTGTTTGTTTGGTTTTAAAACTTTCATTTCGGGTGTAATTACAGTCATGCAATTGTCATCTTTATTATGTTGATTGAAATCATCTTTTGCAACTTTATTTTTTGCTCACCTTTGCAAAAATTTTTAATAAGATAATATGCAGTTGCATAAAACGGAAACAAAGCCAGTGCGCAGCGAATGGATTGAATTTATTTACAATCTTCAGGACAAAATTTGTAAAGCATTGGAAGATGTTGATGGCAAAGCAAAGTTTATTGACGATGAATGGCAACGGGATGAAAATAAAGGCGGCGGTGGATTAACAAAAGTTATTCAGCATGGAAATGTGTTTGAAAAAGGCGGTGTAAATACTTCTGTTGTTTATGGAAAAATAACTGATGCAATACAAAAGGTTCTTAAAATTCCTGCTGTAAAAGATGGAGGAACCTGGTTTGCTGCAGGTATAAGTTCTGTTATACATCCACTCAATCCTTTTGTTCCAACCATACATTTTAATTATCGCATGTTTGAGTTATATGATAATGATGAAATGTTGCAGGAACGCTGGTTTGGCGGAGGTACTGACCTTACTCCATATTATTTATTTGAAGATGATGCAGTTCATTTTCATGCAACATTAAAAAATGCCTGTGATCAGTTTGATGAAAAATTATATCCTTTGTTCAAACATAATTGTGATGAATATTTTGTGAACACGCACCGCAATAATGAACGAAGAGGCATTGGCGGAATTTTTTATGATCATAAAAAAGCCGATGAATATCATGATACAGATTTTTGGATGAAATTTGGTGAGGCCTGCGGTAATGCATTTATTGATGCTTATATTCCTATTGTGGAAAAACGAAAAAATATTTTATATACTGATGAACATAAATACTGGCAGGAGATAAGAAGAGGTCGTTATGTTGAATTTAATTTAGTGCATGATCGCGGAACTTTGTTTGGGTTAAAAACAAATGGCAGAACTGAAAGCATATTAATGAGTCTTCCTGCCACCGTGAGATTTGAATATAATTATCAATGTAATCCAAATTCGCCTGAACAAGATTTATTAAATATCTGTTTAGCGCCTCGTGATTGGATTTAATTTTAACCACTAAGACACAAATACACTAAGAAGGAACAACGTTTTGTTGGCTTTAAGCCTTCGTGCAATTGTGGCTTAAATATTATAAGTATGTATTTACAAAAACGCTCAAGAATATTAAGAGTTAATTCATCAATAAGAAATCTTGTTGCAGAAACCGTATTAACCCCAAACGATTTTATTGCGCCATTGTTTATTGATGAAGGCGAGAATATGGAATATGAAATTCCATCTATGCCCAACTATTTTCGTCGTTCAATTGACTTTACAATTAAAGAAGTAAAAGAATTATATAGTGTTGGTGTAAAAAGCATTTTACTTTTTGTAAAAGCAAAAGATGAAACAAAAGATAATACCGGTAAAGAAGCGTGGAATAAAGATGGCTTAATGCAACGCAGCATTAAAGCAATAAAAGATGCAGTGCCTGAAATGTATGTAATGACGGATGTTGCGCTTGATCCATATTCCATTTATGGACATGATGGTATTGTAAAAGATGGTGAAATTGTAAATGATGAAACTGTTGAAGCCCTGGTGAAGATGAGTTTGTCACATGCAGAAGCCGGCGTTGATATGGTAGCGCCAAGCGATATGATGGATGGAAGAATTGG
>JBDTLW010000024.1:0-10053 GCA_039934575.1 Parafilimonas sp.
TTTGGCCGGTAAATTAAAATAGCCGGAGAATAATCAATTTGATAATGCAGGCTTTTGAAAAATAAGCATCAAAAAGATATATACATAATTAAATCATCCTGCTAAATAAGCCAACCCATTATTTACAGGATCACAAAGATCACTTATCTTTTTATGCATGCATACGTTTTCAAAAAGCTCCCGCACCGCTTTGTAATCATCATGAATGGGGCAGGGGCGTGTAGCGGAACATTTACTTAAACCTAATCCGCATTGTGTAAATACATCTTTACCATCTATGGCTACAATAACATTTAGAATGGGTTGATTTTTTTGTTTTGCATTTAAATAAAAACCGCCGGTGGGACCTTTTGAACTATTGATGACATTTTCCTTTACAAGCGTTTGCAGCATTTTTCCAACAGTATGTTCGCTGGCATCTATATATTCTGCAATTTCTTTAATGCCTGCTTTCTCACCTGATTCAAATCTGGATGCCAGGTATATTACTGCTTTAATAGCTGTTTTGCAGGTAAGGCTCAGCATAATTATTTATTTAAAAATTTTTTCCCTTCATCAGATATCATTGCCTGGTTCCAGGCAGGATTAAAAGTTACATTTACTTCAATCGTATAATCGCTGAATGTATTTTGCAATGCATTTTTCACTCCATCGGCAATGGATTCTCCCATCGGACAAAATTGTGTGGTTAACGTCATGCTGCAATATATCTTCCTGTTCTCTTCATCAAAATCTAACTGGTAAATTAATCCAAGATCAACCACATTTAAACCGATCTCCGGATCTAATACATTTTGCAAAGCGGTGAGTGCAATGCTGCAATTGATATTGTTATTGGTAACTACGTTCATTATATCTTAGGTTTATTCAGCATTATCTTTATCACATTCCAGTTATATAAAATGGCAGCAAGTAATAATAAAATGGCGCCTGTGTTAAGCAGTATGATCATGCCATATAAAATTCCAATTGCAAATAATATAAACCCGGTAATGTAAACAACGCTCATTGCTTTAAAAATACTATTACTGAACATATCTTTTGGATTAGGTGTTTTGCTAAGCCCGGCGCGTTTGTGATACACTTTATTCCACACAATGAAAGGAAGTGTTTTAAAAGTCATGCCGAGTATGATTGCAGTTATCCATCCAAAAAAAATAAGAAAGCCATACAAAAGAATGAGGTTTAGTTTTTCACCAGATGTGCTGATTAAAAATATTATTACGATTATTAAAAGTAAAACAGGAAGCACCAGCATTACAACAGAAAGTAAGGATAGTTTTATTTGTTCATCAACCTGTTTTCTTAGTCTTTGTTTGTAAGCGCAATAGCAATAATGAATAAAAAAAATGATGGCGATAAAAACAAGCACAATGGGTATGAACAGTAAGCCTTCAATGCCTGGATACAGGAATAGAAATACAAATACAAGCAATGCCGAATTTATTAAAGTATATATGCGCCAAAGCAATTTTGGATTGCTGTATTTTGAAATTAAAAACATCGGTATCAAACGTGAAGAAACGCCAATGATCAACAAAAGAAACCAGCCGATGATACCGGCATGCGCATGCAGTGTAAGATAGTGTACTGAATTTGACGGCAATATAAACTGCGTAAAATTATACACCTGCGCCAGCCCTAACAGAGCAGTTAAAAACAACCATATTGTTGCCGTAAAAACAAATACTGCATGAACACTTTCATTCTTGCTTTTTGACATGCTGATAGCAATGTTGATAAGGAAAGAAAGTATTGCAGATACAACAAACCATCCGCCCCATTGTGCAGGCATACCCATATCAAAAAAATAAAACCCGTAAACAAGTAAGAGTATTCCAATGGCAGCAAGTATAAATGAAATATAGGCTAATGCATTGCTGTACAGTTTTGCTTCAATTAATACCGGCACAAGCTGATGGCTTGCACCAAGAATGATCATGGTACCCCAACCTAATGCAATGGTATGTGTAATGGCTAAAATATGCGGTTGAAAATAATGACCTGTAAAAGCTGTTGTTGAATTGAGCAATAAAATGGTAGCTGCTAAAAATGACAAGGCTGCGTACAAATAAAAAGGTAATACAACTTTATATGAGGTGTTTTTTACGAGAGTTGTATTTGCAGCGGGTGCAAACATTTTATATTTTAAATATTAAAAGATACACTTCACCATCAGCCACTTCTTTGATACGATAATCAAATCTTCGATCAGCCAATTCAGGCAATAGAAAAACCGGTATGCGTTTGTGAATTACATATAATGCTTTTTCAGCCGGTAATTTATCAAGTGCATCTAATATGGTAAGCATAGGCAAGGGCATTTCCAGATCACGCACATCAACTGTTTCCATATTGCCTGCAAACCGCCTGAACATTTCACCCCATCCTTTTGTTGCTTTGGTCGTATCAACTTCCTTTATTAATTTATTCTGATTTTGATGAAAGTATGTATAAACAAGGTTGTCATTAATCGTTTCGGTGTAAGATTCAAAACCCTGTTTTCCTAATAGCAGAACAAGCGGAACCGGTTCAAAACTGTTTATCAATTTTAATACCTGCCCCGGTTGCAATTGCTTTACCGATTTCATAATTAAATTAAGCGGATCCTTGCCTGTTTCTATTTCGGTGCGAACATCTAACTCAACAATATCAGCTACTGTTATATTCTGTACAAATGCAGGAACATCTTCTTTTGTTTTACTATCATCTTCCTCAATAATATTCTTATCAATAGTAAAACCTATCGGCTCCAGTTTTTCAAAAAAATCATTCACGGTACATCCACCCATTTTACTCGCCATACTAATAGATGTACGGCCTGCCATCAGTTTGCGCAGAATAGGATTTCTGAGTTTATTGAACTTAGAAGATATACCGATGATTGCTTCCAGTGCATCTGGGCTTTCTTTTAATAGTGTGGCAATTTTAGTATTGGCATTGATTGTTTTCATTACTCAAAAAAATTTGGATAGAGATTAATTTGTTTTTTTATCAAATCAAATGTCTGTGTGCCTTCATCAATTGTTTTGGCTTCCTGCAGCTTCTTATTGTTTTCAATTATTGGCTCAAGCCAGTGATGGAGTGCCTCATGATCTGGTCCCTGCATTTTGCATTCACTTATCATTTTATTAATGCCTGCCTGTAAGGATATTCCAATGTTTTGATAATCTTCTGCAGTTACCGGTTGTGCAGTGTTAATTATATTATTTAAAGCAGATACATTTTCGTTTGTACTGCGATCCGCTCTCCATTTTGCACCATCATGTAAAAATAGTCCTGTAGCATTTTCATTTTCCTGAAACGTATCATGCTCTGTTGTTTGTTCTGGTTGCAATTTGATCTCTTTATTTTCAGAAGTATGGCAAGCCATTAAAAGCCCTGAAACCACAATAAAAGCAGCAGCATATTTTACTAATTTTCTTGTATATTTTATTTCTGTAGGTTTTATAATTAAGCGAAGTGAAGGATCGTAAGTAAAATATTGCCAGACCCAGTTGATGAGTATGAATAGCCTGTTCTTGGTGCCAATAATTGACATAAGGTGTACCATCATCCAGGCAAACCAGGCTGTAAATCCTTTTAATTTTATTTTACCTGTTTCAGCTACTGCTTTGTTGCGGCCTACTGTTGCCATGCTGCCTTTATCTCTGTATTTAAATGCCACCAAGTTTTTTTCTATAGAAATATTTTTCAGATTTAGCGCAAGCAATTTTGCCTGCTGTATGGCCACCGGCGCAACTTGCGGATGCCCTTTTGGAAAAAGAACTGATTGCATGAATGCGATATCACCAATTGCAAAAACATTTTTTACATCTTTCACACAATTGTATTCATCCACTATTAATCTCTCGTTAGCAGCCAATGAAGTTGAAGGAATACCAGCTAATGCCGTACCTTTTACACCTGCTGCCCAAATCAAACAATTACTTTTAAGCACACTGCCATCACTCAATAATACATTTTCGCCATCATAATCTTTAACGGCTGAATTTATTTTGACCTCTACTCCAAGTTCTGTCAAATATTCCTCAACCGTTTTACCTAAACCTGCAGACATACCTCCAAGTAATTTAGGTGCAGCTTCTAAAAGATAAATATTCATTTGCCGGAAATTCAGTTCCGAATAATCTTTGGGAAGTATCTTCATTTTCATTTCTGCAACAGCGCCGGCCAATTCAACGCCGGTAGGTCCGCCACCAACTATTACAACATTCAATAGCGCTTTTCTTTCTTCATCTGTTTTCGCTATTAAAGCCATTTCATAATTCTGTAATAATGTATTCCGAAGCAATAATGCTTCTGACACAGATTTCATGGAGAAAGCATTTTTTTGTAATTGCTGATTATTAAAAAAGTTTGTGGTTGCGCCATAAGCAAGTGCCAGGTAATCATACTGTATTTCTCCAAAATTTGTTTTGATTACCTGCTTCTCTGTTTCCACACCCGTTACTTCTGCAATGCGGATAAAAACATTTTTTTTACGCTGAAAAATTTTACGCAATGGAAAACTAATGCTGCTTGGCTCAAGGCCACAGGTGGCTACCTGGTAAAGCAATGGCTGAAATTGATGGTAGTTGTTTTTATCTAACAATATAACCTGAAAGTATTTTGAGGAAAGGCTTTTCGCCAGTTTTAATCCTGCAAAACCTGCCCCCGCAATTACTACTCTTTTTTGTTCATTTTTTAATTTAGGTAAGTCCATAATATGATTATTTATTAACCCAGAAATGATCGTCCCATTTATCGTCAACATCACCTTCCCGCTTGCTGTGTTCTTCTGCCAGCTTTATTAATTCTGCTTCAGATAAAAGCTGTTGTAAATGATTGAACAAAATTCTTTCTTCAAACCGTATATGGTTTTCTAAAGCATCTGCAAATTGATTAAGAAGATCAGCATTCAGTTTATTTTTATGAATATCATCAACCATTTTATAAACTTTTTCATGCTCGGCAAAAGCCTGCTTGCGCAAAGAATCATCGGGCGGGAGTTTTACAAAAAGATCTTTTTCTTCTTCTTTAAAATGAGCTGTTAACTCATTATTAAAGAAAAAAACAACGTAGTCGCTTATGCGAACAGGTTCAATATTTTTTTTCAATCCCTGCCGTATTTTCCAAACTAATAACAACCCAAAATGATGTTCACGTGAAAATTTGATCAGCGCTTCGCTGCGGTTTATTGGTTTAGTGATATCTTCCATTTAATAATTTTTTTTCAATTAAACCGATGATGTTTCCTGCTCAGGCTTTTAGCTTAATTTCTTTTCTAAGTTCAATGCTTTTGGAAACAGAATATTATTTTCCAGATGTACATGTATATGCAGATCATTTTCAAATTCATCCAGCATTTTATACAATAAACCATAAGAAGCACATGCATCTTCGGGCAAGGTATAATTATAAGAGAGCGTTCTTATTTCGTCCATATTTTTTCCAACCACTTCATGTTCCATCTCCATCATATTTATAGGATTTTGAACAGTACCGAAATGTGAAGCCTGCGGTGCCCGGTGATTCTTCTCTGCCAATGCCAGTTCTTTGATGTAAGGGAATAGTATCTTTTCTTCTTTCATCATGTGACTGGTCATTTCATCATTTACTTCGGTTACCAGCTTATTGATCTTAAATAATTCAGGATGCTGTTGTCCATGCACACCGGTTACTTTTGCAGAATAGGCTACCAGATCTGGTAATATTTTTTTAATATAGCTGTGATGGGTATTTACAATATAATCTGCTAAAAAATCCAGATCCCAATCGTTATACGGTATCGGCCGGGAAGAAAGAACTTTATCGGCCTGCTGCAACTCCTGTTCAATTTTAGTTACGTCTAATCCTTTTTCTGCGCAGGCTTCCTTCACCGTTTTTTTACCGCCGCAACAGAAATCAAGTCCATATTTTTTAAACACTTCTGCCTTTCGCAAATCCTTTGCAGCAATTTGTCCTAATGTCTCATCGTTTTCACCTGAAATACGTTTTGATATTTTTACCTTCCACCATTCCGGTCCTTCTTCCAGGTATTCCCATGTAAAAATATTTCCTCTTTCTCCCAACAGTTGATAGTAGAGCGGTTTAGGATCATGATCATTGTGAATGGTTAAGCTTTCTCCTTCATTCAATTCATCAAAACGGACAAAGATGGTTGGATGTTTTTGCCTTGGTTCAAGCAAGGTTACATTCAGAATATTTTCGCTACTCATAGTCATTGTACTGTGTTTTTAATTTTAAAGTATGGTACAAAGCTACACATAATTCAAGAATAAAAGTATTTAAATACTTTTATTCTTGATGTTTTACATAACTATTACAATAACTAAAGTGGGGGAACACGGATAAACACGGGCTGCAGAACTCCTGATATTTTATTTTTCTGATGAGGCTGTCTCAAAGCTTTTATTAAATTGTTTTTTATTATCAGTGGAAGTATGAGTTTTCTTCAGTCCTTTTCTCCTTGTTGTAATAAACCATACCAGCGGAATAACGCCTCCCACTGTAAATAATGAACCACCTACTATGCGGAACCATGTTAATGTTTGGAAACCTGTACTCTCAATAAATGCACTGCTTCTTGCATACCACAATCCTTTTTCAGTAACGGTTTTAAACTGGTAGATACCTGCAGGAAACAGATCAAGAAGTACCATGAGTAATAAACCTGCATTGATAGACCAGAATACTGTTTTGATCACACGGGGCTTCCACCATTCTGCTTTAAATAATAACTGGCAACAAAATAGTATTGCTGCCAAAGCAAGATTGCCATACACGCCCATCAGCGCAGCGTGGCCATGATTTACAGTTAAATAAGTTCCATGTTCATAATAATTAGCAATGGGAAGATTAATGATAAAGCCAAGTAAACCTGCACCAAAAAAATTCCAGAAATTTACTGCTACTAAAAACAGGAATACTTCTGAAAACCCGAATTTTTTATTTGCATGTACAGTTCCATTTTCCAATATTCGCGGGAGTTTGCTAAAACGCCAGGCCTCGAGGGTAAGCAATATCAGCGGAATTACCTGTAAGGTTGAAAAAACAGATCCCAACGCCATTGTGAAAACCGGTTTCCCATTCCAATAAAAATTATGTGAGATGCCAAGTAAACCCGATCCTAAAAACAATAAAGTGGCTAAATAAATAACACGAATAACTGCCTGCTTGCTTACTAAACCCATTAACACCATAAAGTATCCTATCAACACGGTAGTGAATACTTCAAAGAATGCTTCTGCCCACATGTGTACCACCATCCATCGCCAGAAATCAGCAATAACAAAATTGGTTTTTGGTGTTGCAATAAAACCTGATACAAATAATATGATGATACTAAATGTTGTATATACTAACCAGTTTGGTAAAGCCCAGGGTTGTTTCAGCTTCATTACCGGTTTAATACCACGGTATAATGTAAAAGCCCAAATGATAAATACAACTGCAAGCATTATCTGCCATAGTTTTCCCATTTCTACATATTCCCAGCCCTGGTTGCCCAGCCAATACCAGTTTTTTCCTATTATTCCTTTTGGGCCTAAAAAGATGCCTGCAAAAGAACCGGCTACTAATACAATGGTAAGCCAGAAAATAGTATTGATGAGTTTAACCTGGCTCCTGGCTTGTTTGGGAGATACAAGAGACATCATAAAAAATGATGCACCGATCCAGCAGGCAGATATCCATAGTAATGATAATTGCACATGCCAGCTTCTTGTAATAGTAATAGGTAATAGTTCAGAAATATTGTACCCAAAAAAATGCACAAATCCAACAAAGTCATGTACCGTTAAAATGCCTGCCAAAACCTGTACGGCAAAAAGTAATATGGCTGCATAAAAATATTTGTATGTTGCTTTTTGAATAGCATCAGGCTGAAACTTGCCTATCTCTTCACGCGTCATGAATAACTGTGCCTTGTTGGTGTATATATCATCATTCAGCTTATCAAGTTTGCCATGAAAATATAATACCAATCCCAGACCCAATATTAATGCCAGCGAACCAAGAATGCTCCATAAAATAATTGCTGAGCTTGGCGTATTTCCTGCATCCGGGTCGTATGGCCAATTATGCGTATAACTGTAATTTTCCCCCGGTCTTTCCACGCCGCAAACCCATGCGCCCCAAAAGAAAAATGCAGTAAGAGATCTTATTTCATTCTTGTTTGTAATATATCCGGAAGGCTTAAAAGCACCCGTAAAATCAGGATCAGAAAATTTTTGGTCATAATATTTTATCAACTCATTGGCTGCATATACCTGTGCATCAGAAAGAATAACATGGTTGGTTTCAATTTCATGCGTATTGGTTTTTATCTCTTTTTTTACCTGTTCACTTATACCTTCTTTTAGCAATGCAGCATTTGGCTCATTTTGCCATTGTTGTAAATAAAATTCGTTCATGCTTTGTGAAATCTGGTGCAGTGCTTCAGCGGTAAAATCCGGCCCGCGGTTGCCGCCATCACCAAACATGCTGCCATAATCCATCAAAGCATATTTCTGAAAAACAGCCTGCCCATTCAATGCATCTTCTTTTGAAAAAATAGTTTCATTTTTTGATGAAACATAATTTGGAATAGGCGGGGCTTCTGTATATGTATGAACGGCAATCATGATGACTCCGGCAATACTGATGGTGAAAATAATTAACAATGGCAACCACCAGTTTTTAGGATTAAGCAGATAATTTATGGAATTTCTTTTTGCCATAGTATATAATTTTTTAACAAATATAATAATTGAGGATAAATTTGTCTTTAATATTTAAGAAACGATAATTTATGTATAGAAATCATGTTCAAAAACTATTGCAGCTTAAAATTGATATGCTGTTTTTCAACTTATCTTTAGCCGCCCCAAATGAAACACAGAATCGTATGAAGAATAGATTTTTATTAAAAAAAAACAACTAAAGAGTACTTTTTAAAAAGATTGATTATGTTCTCAAAGTCTGCTGAATATGCCCTAAGAGCCGTTATATATATTGCGCAAAACGATACTGAAAGTAAAAAACTTGGGCTTGCTGAAATTGCAAAGGCCATTGACTCGCCAAAATCTTTTACCGCAAAAATTCTGCAAATACTTACCGCGGAAAATAAGATCATCAGCTCTGTAAGAGGACCCAATGGAGGGTTTTATATAACCGAAAAATCAAAGCAACTGCCGGTGCGTAAAGTTTTAGAAGTTATGGGGGAAGGCGGAGTACTGGATAAATGTGTTTTGGGTTTAGCTAAGTGTTCTGAAACAAAGCCTTGCCCAATGCATGCACAATATAAATTGATAAAAAAACAGCTTATCACTTTATTTGAAACAAAAACCATTAAGAATCTTGCTGATGAAATGCGAAAGGGAGATGTATTCATTAATAACAGGCTCAAATAATTTTGCCTGGTTGTAATTATTTGAAGCAAAGACTCCCGGTTTAGTAGTTTAGTCTTTTATACATTCTAAAACTTGTTCTATTGTATTCTTTACTGCATTGGATAAGTATCAGAAGAGAAATACAAACATTAAATAAAATAAGTTTCAGGATACATTATAGATCAGTATAATTTTGAAATAATTATACCCGCACATAAATTTTATTCTTATCAAGAAAATAACCCACAAGCCAGCAATAAAGCATATAACAAATAGCAAATAACAGAGAGCCGATGTAAGCGCCGCTCCATAAAAACATATGCTGATATATCCATTCAAATAAAGATATATTACCCACACTTATCATATACAGAATGATAACAGAAAGCTCTGAAACCAAATAAATAAATAAGGGATTTTTACCAAATACTTCAAAGAAATAAACCCCGCTTCTGCGGTGTACAAAATCAACATAATACATAATGCACGCAAGCAGCATACAATCTAACCCTACAGTATGTATAACAAAACTGCTTGTCCATATTTTTTTGTTGATGGGAAAACCATAATTCCACCAATAGGCAATTACGAGTAATAAAAAGCCAGCCATAAAAAGTTTGGCAAGGCCTTCAAATGTCTTTCCTTTTTTCTGCACATATTTTCCAACGAGGTATCCGGCAACAACATTTCCAATTGACGG
>JBDTLW010000025.1:0-9880 GCA_039934575.1 Parafilimonas sp.
GAAAAAGGTTTGGAAAAGCACATCATGCGTTATCCGCAGTTGTTTGCGACCAAAGCCATTGAACATAAACTGGAAATTGGAATTAAGAAAGGAATCATTTGGCATACACAAGGCAGCGGAAAAACTGCTCTTGCTTATTACAATGTAAAATACCTAACGGACTATTTTCAGCAAAAAGGAATTGTTCCCAAATTCTATTTTCATTTACAGCAACAGGCTTTTTAAAATTACCCGGAAAAGAATACGTTTTATAATTACCAAACCCAACAAAAAAAGAATTTTTATCAGGCAGGTAATAGCTTGCACCAATTTTTAATTCGCGATCATCAAAATCATTTGTAATGCGCTGACTGTGTACCTGGGCTTCGCTGTATAAAGCAAATTTTTGATTTATATTATAATTGAGCGTGGCAATATACCAGCCACCCAATACATTAGTTTGTGCTGAAGCATTTGAATAAATAAAACAAGCTGCTATGAAAAAAAATATTCTAAAAAAATTTGCAGGTTTCAAGTGTATATATTAATTAAATACCTGAGATAGTTTTCTAAAAATTTCAATCAGATTTAATGTGTTGGTCTGCGTTTAATAATGCCCCCGGAAGTTTCCTTAATGGTATTTGCGAAGATGAAGGCATTTGCATCTTCTGCATATACAAGGTTTTTTAACCTGCGCAATTCAAGTCTTGTTATAACAGTGAAAATAATATCAACATCAGAATGCACATCATATTTGCCTGGTAAGAAACCGCGTTCTCCTTTGTAAATAGTAATGCCTCTTCCCATTTCATTCACAAGTCTTTCTTTAATATGTTCACTATTGATTGAAATGATTGTAACACCGGTATATGCTTCTACACCTTCCACAACATAGTCAAGCGTTTTTGATGCGGTAAAATAAGTAAGCATTGAATACAATGAAGTTTCAATAGTAAAATGAAAAGCGGCTATAATAAAAATAACTGCATTTATAGCCATTATTATTTCACTTATAGTAAAACTGCTTCGTTTAAGCGTGTATAACGCAAGCACTTCAATGCCATCTATTGCAGAACCTGCACGTATGCTTAACCCCATGCCCACACCGGCAAAAAAACCTCCGAAAATTGAAATGAGCAAATGGTCTGAAGTGATCACAGGATATGGAATATAATATACACATAAGCCAACGCAAACAATAGAGATAAACGTTTTAATGGCAAACTTTTTATTTACTACAAAAGCGCCAGCCAATATAAGCGGAATGTTTACTGCAATAATTACAAGCGGAAATTTAAAATGATATACTTCATGAATAAGCAGCGAAATACCTGTAAGCCCGCCATCAAGAAAATTATTTGGTATTAAAAAACCTTTAAGCGAAAAGCCGGCAATTACAGATCCCAAAAGCATTAATAAAATATCTGAAATTTTAAAATCGTGGTGCGACCGGGTATGCTGCTTATAATTACTTTTTATTCGTTTAAGATTTGTTTTTTTCCCGGAATTTAATTTGGTTTTTGCAACATCTGTAAAATACTCATGCGCTTCAAGAAATTCCTTTTGCAGCAGCAGCCATTTTGCATTAGAAATACTTGGAGTATAATGTTTCAGCTCTCTGTAAAGCCTTCCGGAATATAGCTGATAATCATTTGTACCTAAATAATACAGATCAGCATCGCATAAAATTCTGGATATTTTATCAAAGGCAGATTGCGGCAATCTTGTTGTCATAATCAGTTTGCAAACTTCTTCAATTTGCTGCTCTGTATATTCAAATTGAGGCAGGTATTCGCGTGCAAGATTGCAGGAAGATCTTTCATGATCTATATTGGAAATTAAAAATCCTGCATCGTGCAATATGGCTGCTGTATGTAAAATATCAAGATCATGTGGCGATAAACTATGGGCTTGTCCCAATTCCAGTGAATGATTTATTACTTCTTCAGTATGATGAGCGCTGTGATAGGTTAACCAATGCGGTAATTCATTGTGCATTTTTTCAAAAATAAATGCCTTTAATTTTTCTACTTGCATGCTGATTTTCCAGGTTCGTTACAGGATATTGTTATTCTAATTCATTACTTCATATACTTCTAAAGGTTCCTTTTTATTTCTGAATCGTACTTCACCAACAGGTTTGCAATTAAAAAATTCTTTTATCTTATCATAAGAGCTGGCTGAAATTAATATTTGTCCGGGCTCTGCTTTGCTTTGCAGTCTTTGTGCTGTATTTACAGAATCTCCAATTACTGTAAAGTCTAATCTGCGCAGGCTTGCAGACCCAATGTTGCCAGAGATCATTTCACCGCTGTTAACACCAATGGATACCTGCGGTAAAAAATTAAGAATAATATCTTCAGATGGTATTTGCTGTATGGAGGTGCGAATAGCAAGGCAGGCTTCTATAGCACGGTCTAAGTGAAAATCACCACGAAAAACAGCCATCACTGCATCGCCTATAAATTTATCTACCTGACCATTTTGCGCAATAATTTCTTTAACTATCACATCAAAATAACTATTGAGCAAGCCAACAACAGTATCTGGTTTTTCTGTTTCAGTAATTGAAGTAAAGCTGCAGATATCAATAAAAACAATGGTGGCTTCTATGTTTTCGTTGGTAACAAGTGATTGTTCAAATTCACGCCTTTCCATAAACTTAAGCACTGATTCATCCACATACATTTTAAGAATATTATTTTCTTTAATTGCCTGCAATGTTTGTTTTAACTGGTTAACATATTTCATTGTTTTTATCAGCGTGGTTTCCAGGTCTTCAAAATTTACGGGCTTGCATATAAAATCAAAAGCGCCCCTGTTCATAGCAGTGCGTATGTTATCCATATCGCCGTAAGCAGAAACAATAACTGCTTTAATAATCGGGTTTATTTCGTTTAGTTTTTCAAGCAGCGTTAAGCCATCCATTTCAGGCATATTAATATCGCTGAAGACCATATCAATATCCGGCTGCTGCTCTATTTTCAGCAGCGCATCTCTGCCATTGAATGCAAAAATAAATTCGTATTGGTGTTCCCTTATTTGTTTGCGGAACTTCTGTTTTATCAGCGCTTCAAGATCTGTTTCATCATCTACTACCAATATTTTATCCATGTATATTCTTTTTGAGTTTTTCTTTTAAAGAAATAAAATCAACAGGTTTTGTAAGAAAATCATCTGCGCCTAATTGCATGGCAGTATTATAATTATCGCTGTCGCCATAAGCGGTAATCATCATTACTACCGGCGGAGGTACTGCAAATAATTTTTTAATTTTTTCGAGTAATACAAGCCCGCTCATACCCGGCATATTAATATCAGACAAAATCAATACAACCTCGTGTTCATGCTTATGTATATATTGAAGTGCTTCTTCTCCTGAAAAAGCAAAAGCAAGTTCCATTTCGCCGCTTTTGATTTCTTTTCTGAAACGCTGTTCAAATAAGATTTGCATATCTTTTTCGTCATCAACTACAAGAATTTTCATATACAGTTTTTTTTGATGAAAATACCGCTTTTAATATTAAAATAAGTAATTGGTTTGCCACCAAAATTATATGGTTGCAGTCTGATTAAAATTAAAGAGAATATTTTAATAGGGCAACTATGTTGTTTTACATAAAGGCAAACGAATTATAATGCTCATACTTGTTTTACATAAAGCAAACCGATTGTAAAAGTAATGTGTGTTTTTATTGTGAGCAACTGATTAAAATTAATATTTTATTAAGGTCTAGTAACCCGCAGCCATTCCATCTTTACGCGGATCGGATGCGCCATGATATACGTGCTGCTTTGCATCAAATTTTATGCATTGATAACCGCCAAAATTTCCGGGCGTGCCTGCTGCAACTTTATAGCCCATACTTAATAAGCTCCGTATGGTTTCAAAAGAAAATCCTGATTCAAGATATATAGTACCAGTGCCGTTACTTGCTTTTCCATCCGGTTCAGAAGAACCCTGGTGATCTATTCTTGGCGCATCGCCTGCTTCCTGTATGTTCATGCCAAAATCAATCATGTTCATCAATATCTCAACCTGCCCTTCAGGTTGAAAGCCGCCACCCATTACACCAAAGCTCATGTATGGCAAATCATCTTTTGTAACGAAGGCAGGAATGATAGTATGAAACGGCCGCTTATGCGGTGCATACGTATTATTTTGTCCTTCTTTTAAGGAAAATAAATAACCGCGGTTTTGTAAAAAGAACCCAAGACTATCCGGCACCATACCTGAACCAAATGCTGCAAAATTGCTTTGTATAAGTGATACCATATTCCCTTCATCATCTGCAACAGTAAGGTAAACGGTTTCGCCTCCATTCAACGCTTTATCATCGCCCGCACTTACATTGGGTAATGCTTTTTGCAGGTCTATCAGTCTTGCTCTTTCATCACCATATTTTTTCGAGATTAATTGCTCCACAGGAATCTTTACAAAATCAGGATCAGCATAATATTTTGCACGGTCTTCATACGCCAGTCTTTTTGCTTCGGTAAAAAGATGAATATGCTCTGCGCTTCCAAAACTTGTTTTACTGAAATCAAAATTTTCAAGAATATTCAGCATTTGCAATACAGTAATGCCTTGTCCGTTTGGCGGCAGTTCCCACACGCGATAACCGCGGTAAGTTGTTGATACAGGCTCTACCCAGTTTGATGTATGCTCAGCCAGATCTTTGTATGAAAGATAGCCTCCGTTTTTTTTCATAAAAGCATCAATCGTTTTTGCAATATCGCCTGTATAAAAAACATCTCTTCCGCCGTTTGCTATTTTTTCAAGTGAATTCGCCAACTGCGGATTTCTAAAAACATCACCTCGCTTTGGCGCTGAACCATTGGGCATAAAAACCTGCTGCACATTTGGATTGTTTCCATACAAATCCTTTAATTGTGCAAACTCAAATGCAGCTTCATCTGCAACAGGAAAACCATTGCGTGCATAGTTGATTGCATTGGAAAGAATTTCAGTCATGGGCAATTTTCCAAATTTTTCATGCAACTGAAACCAGCCATCTACACAGCCGGGAACAGAAACAGGGAATGGTCCGCTGAGTGGAATAAATTCTTTGCCATTTTGTTTTAATATATCAAGCGTGAGATTGTATGGCGATCTGCCTGATGCATTCAATCCATATAATTTTTTTGTTTTAGCATCATATACAATGGCGAAAAGATCACCGCCAATTCCATTCATTTCCGGATCGGTAACACCAAGCACCGCATTAGCAGCAATAGCCGCATCAACAGCAGTGCCGCCTTTTTTTAAAATATCTATCGCAGCCTGTGTTGCAAGCGGCTGACTTGTGCATGCCATTCCGTGTTGTGCCATAACAACAGAACGTGTTGCAAAAGACTTTCCGGTGAGGCGATCCTGTGCGCTTGATGCAGAATTAAATAATGATACAATAAGCAGGAAGATTGAAGTGATTAAAGGCATCTTTTTCATGTGTATATTTTTAGCTAAGAATAAATTGCAAAAAAAACTTCAGCGTGGCTCATAAAAATTCTACTTGCTATTTTTTAAAAACGCCAATAAATCCGCCATCTGCTGTACAGAGATGGGACCTTCCAAACCCACGGGCATAGCGGATGTTGGCGAAGTCTCCATAAGTTTTATATCGCTGCGGGCAATGGTGATTTGCGTGCCTCCAACATTGTTAAGCGTAACACTCGCTGGCGTTTGCGATGCAATGATACCGCTGATTTTTTCGCTGTTCTTTTTTGTAACAATCCACAAATCGTAAGTGGTGGCGATGGAACGGTTGGGGTTGAGAATATCCGTCATAATGCTTGCGGCATCGCGGTTGCGGATGGTGCCAAGATCGGGGCCGAATGCGTGTCCATATTTTCCATTTGCATTGTGGCAGGTGGCACAAATAGTTTTGAAAATAACAAGACCTTTTGCAGTGTCGCCGATGAGTGTGAGTGCGGACTGGTATTTTTTTATCACATCATCGCGGCTGCCTGTTTCTGTTGCAAGCAATTGGCGTGAACGGTTGCGGATATTTGCATCATCATTGTTCATTAGGTTTACTTTATTGGGCCAACTGATAGCAGCGGGCAAAATGTTTTCGTTCTTTATTGCATCGAGTAAAATATTTGTGTTGTCAGTGGAGGAAAGAAAAACATTCATTGCAGTTTCTCTGGTGGCGTAACCAAAAGTTTTCCAGTTGCGTACAATGCAGCCGCAGCAAGCCTTTGGCGATAATGCATTATAAGTGTTGATAGCAGTTTGCTGCAGTGATTCAGGATTGTTTGTGTTTGTAATTATTTGTTCGAGCAATGCATTGTAATTATTTTTTTTATCCATTGCTAATAGCTTCAATGCATCTTCACGAAAGGATGCGTTGGCATTATTATCTGCTGCTGCAGATTTTGCTATGGTGAGTGCTGCGTTCCATTTTTCATTTTGCGGATTGCCGAGCAATGATAATAATTCAACAGCAGCACTGCGAATCATCGGCGGTGATGCAGCAGAAAATTTTGAGAGCAATAGTATTTTTTCTGCATCCATGTTTTGCGGAATACCTTTTACAGAAAGAGCTATAGTTAAGCCTTTCAAACATGCTGCCTGCCACCAGTCAGATGATGACGTGTTGTTGTTTGCTGCAAGCGCAATTATTTCTTTGATGTCTGCTTCTCTTTGTGATAAACCAATTACACCTGCGCAGTTAGCAAAAAATAATGCAGTGCCTTCAGAAGGTTTTGATGCCAATGCGGGAATTGTTTTTTCAAGCAGCGCCATTTCTTTTCCCTTTGAAGAAGTAAGTGCAGCAATCTGCACCCACTTATCTTCTATGTCGTGCAGCAATATTTTTTGTCTTGCAGTTTCTGCTGCTGCATCACCCATATTGCCGAGGGTGCAAAGCAACTGAAAACGCACTTTTGCATCAACATCATTTTGCATGGCGAGTAAATCTTTTTCTAAGTGCGGAAACTCTTTTAAATGCAGCTCTGCAATTTGAATGGCATTTTCACGTACGCCTGCAACTGAGTTTGTCAATGCCTTCTGCAATGTGGCAACATTGGTTTCGTTAAAACCTTCCATCAGCCACAACGCATGTACAGCAGCAGTTGCAGTCGTTGTAGTGTCTAATAATTTTTGCAGCAGCGGTATTGTTTGTGCATCTTTTCTGTCTATCAATAAACGCTGTGCATTTCTTCTCCACCAGATATTATTGCTGGTTAAATGCTGTACCAATTGTGCAGTTGTTTCTTCATTTAATTTTAGCTGACTGCACCAATTCATCTTCGCTGCATTGGTTGGCGTGATGCGGTAAATCCTTCCCTTATCAGAACCATTGTACAATGCGCCGGAGTTGATAACACTGTCGCTCAGCCATTCAGGGTGTTCAATAATCTGGCGGTAATAATCTATCACATACAATGCACCATCGGGACCAATATACATTTGCACGGGTCTGCACCAAGCATCTGTTGATGCAAAAAATTCTTTTCCTTCATACACACGTGATGCATTAAATGAAGCGCCTTTATCTGTTACGCGGTCTGCATGAATAATATTGCTTTGCGGCTCACAGGTAAATGAAACATGATTAAAACTGTCGGGGAACAAACCACCATTATAATAAGTGATGCCGCATGCAGAAGTGATGACACCCAAATCAGTGAGCAATTGATTTTCGGGATTGGTGGTGATAGGATACACTTCACATGCATCACCATGATCAGGAATATAATCCGATGCATCTGCAATCAGCAAATCAGGATTGCGTTGTAAATATTTTGCAGCGATGGCTTCATAAAAAATATGGTCTGCATTCTCCACGCAGAAATGATGACCCCAGTTATCAAACGTATGCCCGTATTGCGTTTCACCCGAACACATTTCAAGTTCAAAGTCATCGGGTTTAAAACGAATGTTGCGTCCATCTGCATTGCGTGGAAGCTGTGGGGCAGCAGCATTATCGGCATAACGCACAATATGCCCGCTGTCGCTGAACATCATCGAAACTTTTGGTGTTATGCTGCCCATGTGTGCTAAGTAAATCCAGTTATCCAAACCATAAACAGGTGTGTTGGCAATATGCTGCGGATTGGTAAGCGCCACCCCGGTGAGCATCACTTTTTTTATATCAGCTTTACCATCATGGTCAGTATCTTCCAAATACAAAATATCAGGAACATCAACCACCAAAAAACCTTTTTTCCATCGCATGATGCCAGTTGGTAATTTCAAATGGTCTGCAAACACAACACTCTTATCGGGCACGCCATCGCCGTTTGTATCCGTGAGTAATTTTATTTTTCCAGAGCCCGCCGTGTCAAGCGGATAACCATGCAATTCCACCACATACATGTTTCCGTTTTCATCCAGGTCCATTGCAACCGGGTCTGAAATCATTGGCTCCGAAGCCACTAATTCAATTTTAAAACCTTCCGGCAATTGAAAAGTTTTTAATGCTTCCTGCGGAGATAAGCCATCCGATGATTTTGTATTTCCATTTGTGCAGGAGAATAAAATAATTGCAGCAAGCGATGCAGATAGAATTTTTTTCATAGCAGATGAATGAGTGGTTGAAAATAAATAAAGTTTGGGAATATTATTTTTTTGTTGGCGGACTAAACTAATTCATGGCATCTTCGTTGTGGCACTCACTTATACGTTTTGCTTTTTGCTCAGCTAAATTACTACAGTACAGGTGTGCAACGCAAGAAAAGCCTAATAGCATTGGTTATGCTGGTAACATAATAATAAACTCCGTTCCTTCTACATCATGTGTTTCCACTTTTATCTCTCTGCCATGTGCTTTGACGATATCATAAATTGTCTGAATCACAGATTTGTACGGATTTATAGATTGCACTGATTTCATTTTGTATTTTAATTGATGTGTAATGTTTTTATTCTGAGTAATCTTTTAATCAGACTAATCCGTGATTCAGATAACAGGCAATTGAATAATAAATGTTGTTCCTTTCCCGGATGAGCCGGGATCTGCGACTCCATCTTTTGTTTCCACTTTTATTTCACCGCCATGTGCTTTGACGATATCACAACTTGTCTGAATTACGGATTTAAATGGATTTATTGATTGCACTGATTTCATTTTATATATTAATTGATGTGCCATATTTTTATTCTGTGTAATCTTTTAATCAGACTAATCCGTGATTCAGATAACAGGCAATTGAATAATAAATGTTGTTCCTTTCCCGGATGAGCCGGGATCTGCGACTCCATCTTTTGTTTCTACTTTTATTTCTCCGCCATGGGCTTTTATTATATCATAACTTAAACTCAAACCCAATCCTGTTCCTTGCCCTGTTGGTTTGGTAGTAAAGAATGGCTGAAATATTTTATCAACTATTTGTTGCGGAATGCCGTTGCCGTTATCACTCACTTTTATTTCAACCTTATCGTTTGTCTTTTTTGTTTTAACTAAAACAAGCGGTTTATAATTGTTTAGACCTGTTAGGTTTGATAAACCTAACAGGTCTTTGCTCTTTTCATTTACTGCATAAAATGCGTTGTTGATCAAGTTTAAAATCACTCTTCCAATATCTTGCGGAATGATATTTATTTTTCCAATTGTGCTATCAAAATCTGTTTTAAAATCTGCGTTAAAAGATTTGTCTCTTGCACGCATTCCATGATAGCTCAATCTTAAATATTCATCACACAACGCATTAATATTTGTTGGTTCTTTTACACCTGTACTTTTTTGTGAATGTTGCAACATGCCTTTTACAATTGCATCTGCTCGTTTACCATGATGATTTATTTTTTTAGAGTTTTCTTTTATATCAATTGCAATTGCTTTTACTTCTTCTGTATTTCCCTTATCAACTTCATCAACCAATTCACTTATCAACTCCTGGTTTACTTCAGAAAAATTATTTACAAAATTCAAAGGGTTTTGTATTTCATGTGCAA
>JBDTLW010000026.1:0-9589 GCA_039934575.1 Parafilimonas sp.
ATTATTATGTATGTAATTTAATTTTTGTACTATAAACTTTTCTGTTCTGCATTCCCTCCAATCAAAGGATGGCTCAAAAACTTCATGTAATTTATTATCCGATTTCTGTGTGTTGTTAACCCAACCTTCTAATTGTTTTAATACAGCTATTTGATTCTGGTTTTTTAATTGTTTTACTAAATCATACGCCATAAACCGCTTTCCATTAGCAACAATGCTATTTATTGTTTTGCCAGTGTTATGAAATGCAATTACTGCATGCACATGGCTTGGCATAATAACATAACCAATTATATAATGTCCGTTTTGCTTTAAAACATTAAACCAGGTATAAACAGCCTCATAATATTTTGTGATTTCAAATAATGGCAACCATCTTGCACACGTAAATGTAATAAAGTAAACTCCCTCTTTTTCAGGTATTGTTTTTCTTACCGGCATTGAGTGTAAGATAAAAATAATTTACATTGTACTCCTAACTCCGCACAACTTGTACCGACTCTTCGGTAGTCCCTGGCTTACACACAAATCTATTAAGGAGACTTTTTGGGAAAGAAATATTTCAAAAATAAAGATCATTGTGTAATTAATTTATTCAGGAGCTTTCAGTGTTCACTCAACCAGTTTATAATTCTTTCCTGTAAAATAATATTACATAAACATGAAAGCCATATTTTTGGCGCAATAGTATGATTGCATTTGTAAACGGAAAATTTGTTACCAGGCTGCCTTCACAAGTAATAGTGGATGTAAATGGTGTTGGCTATGATCTGCAGATAAGTTTAAATACATATTCTGCCATCAGCAATAAAGAGGGCGGAAAACTGTTTACCTATTTGCATATTACAGAGAATGCGCAAACATTATATGGTTTTTATGATCTGGAAGAAAAAGAATTGTTTCTGCAATTGATAAGTATTTCCGGCGTGGGCGCCTCTACGGCAAGAATGATGCTGAGCGGTTTAAAACCCGAAGAAATAATCAAGTGCATTGTAAACAATAATACGCGGCAACTGGAAAGCATTAAAGGCATTGGTAAAAAAACAGCAGAGCGTATTGTGCTTGAATTAAAAGATAAATTAAGCCGCCAGCAAACCAGCCAGCCAGATACTGCGTATCCACTTAATACGGTTGAATCAGATGCACTGAATGCACTGATAGCGTTAGGCATTCAAAAAAATATTGCTGAATCAGCCATAAAAAAAGTACTTTCATCGGGCAATAATTCCTCAGTGGAAAACATTATTAAACTCGCATTAAAAAACCTTTAGCTTATTGATCAATTCTACCTAACCTGGCTTAATTAAATTGACAAAGCTTTTTCTTTCTAAAAAACTTATACCCGCAACTATTTTAGTGATGGTATGCCTGTGCAGTAATGTTGCTGCGCAGAATCCTGACAGCCTGCGTTTTCCTTTGCAGGACAGGCGCGGAGACTGGTTTTCTTCCCAATATAGTAACCCTTTTGATATTAATGATACATCAATTATTAAGCAGGATATTCAATACGATCCCATCACCAATCAATATTATATCACAGAAAAAGTTGGCGATATTATTTATCGCAAACCAACCTATTTAACCTTTGATGAAATGTATCGCCTGCAAAGCCAGAAGCAGGAAAATGATTATTTTAATCAGCGCGCACAAACACTGCTTGATCTTAACCGCAAAGTATCCCGCCCGCCGCCGCGTGTGTATGATAAATTATTTGACAGGATGTTTGGCGTGGGACCCAATGGACTAAAGGTTGATATAAAACCGCAGGGAACAATTGATCTTACGATGGGTTACCAGGCACAGGTTGTAAAAAACCCTACCCTGCCCGAAAGTGCGCGTAAGAATGGTGGTTTGGATTTTAATATGAACACTAATCTAAACATTAATGCAAGTATTGGTGATAAACTTAAACTTCCGATAAGCTATAATACGCTTGCCAATTTTGATTATGAGAACCAGCTTAAGCTTGATTATAAAGGCATGGATGATGAGATATTAAAATCTGTGGAAGCAGGTAATATTTCATTTCAAACCAAAGGCACTTTAATGAGCAGCCCGCAAAGTTTATTTGGCGTAAAAACACAGCTTCAGTTTGGAAAATTTTTTATTACGGCAGCTATTGCCAGTCAGAAATCGCAGCAGCAATCTTTGGCTTTGCAAGGTGGCGGTCTCAGCCAAAACATAGAAAAAAAGCTGGATGATTATGATGAGAACCGCCATTTTTTATTAGCCCAGTATTTCAAAAATAATTATAACAATGCCATGAGCAACCTGCCTGTGGTAAACAGCCAGGTACAGATAGTGCGCATGGAAGTTTGGGTAACAAACCGTACAGGTGCAACAGAAAATACAAGAAGTATAGTTGGGCTTGCAGATTTGGGTGAAAATGTGCCCGCTAATTCAAATATCCATACTATAACTAATGATGTTTTGCCGCAAAACAATACAAATGATCTGTATGCAACTTTAACCAGTAATCAGAATTATAGAGACCCTTCATTAATAAACAGCCTGTTGCTGGCAAGGGGATTAAACCCCGTAAATGATTATGAAAAAACCTTTGCCCGTAAACTTGATTCAACAGAATATTTTTATAATCCGCAGATTGGGTTTCTTTCTTTAAATGTGCAATTACAACCCGATGATGTTTTGGCAGTAGCTTATCAATACACGTATAACGGAAGGGTTTACTCGGTAGGAGAATTTTCGCAGGATATTACTGTTGACTCAACACAAGGCGTTCAAAAAATGCTTTTCTTAAAATTATTAAAAGCAACATCACAGCGTGTGAATCTTCCTATCTGGAATTTGATGATGAAGAATGTGTATTCTATTGATGTAACAGGTTTGCAGCAGGAAGATTTTAAATTAAATGTACTGTACCAGGAACCCAGCGGAGGATTAAAAAGATATTTGCCGGAAAGTGATCCTGCTGTTGCAGGAAGTCCGTTGATAAGTATTCTGCGTGCAGACCGTTTAAACAGCCGCAATGATCCCCAGCCGGATGGCTTATATGATTTTGTTGATGGATTCACCGTTATAGCGCAGCAGGGTAAAATTATATTTCCTGTGCTCGAACCATTTGGTAAAGACCTTAAAGCGCTTGCATTTCAGGGTGAGCCAGACACCATAGTACAGAAATACGTTTTTCAACAACTCTATGACTCCATAAAAGCTATTGCCCAAACGTATGCCAACCTGAACCACTATGAATTGCAGGGCACGGTAAAAGGAAGCTCCAATACAGATATTTATCTCGGGGCCTTTAATATTCCGCCAGGTTCGGTAACGGTAACAGCAGGCGGACAGGTGTTGCAGGAAAATACAGATTATATTATTGATTATAATCTCGGCACTTTAAAAGTAATTAACCAGGCAATAATAAATTCAGGAATCCCTGTTAATGTTCAGTTTGAAAACAATGCAACCTTTGGCATACAGCAACGAAGTTTTTTAGGCTTGCGGCTTGACTATATTGCCAACCAGCATTTTTCTATCGGCGGCACATTAGAAAGGCTGGCAGAAAGACCATTCTTTACTAAAGTAAATTATGGTGAAGACCCAATCCGCAATACGATGTATGGTGTTGATTTTAATTATCAGAATGAATTGCCGGGACTCACAAGATTTATAAATAAACTTCCATTTTATAATTCCGAAGCGCCAAGCTCTATTAATGCTTATGGTGAAGCAGCAGCATTAAGACCCGGTCATCCGCCGCAGATTGGTAAAGGCAATGAAGGTTTGATTTATATTGATGATTTTGAAGGCGCCACCAGCAGTGTTGATCTGCGCTTCCCGTTTATTGCCTGGGCGCTGGCTTCCACACCAAGTTCATTTCCTGAAAGCAATAAAATAAATGATCTTGACTATGGAAAGAACCGCGCTAAACTTGCATGGTATAATATTGAGCCAACCTTGCAGGATAAATCAAGCCCGAATAATCCTATACGCGGAAATTTAAAAGAGCTCAGCGATCCAAGAGTAAGACAGGTTTATACAAACGAATTATTTCCGCAACGTACTACAAACATCACCGATGTTATTACCTCAACATTTGACCTGGCTTATTATCCAACAGACAGAGGTCCGTATAATTATACAGATGATGTGGCAAACATAGATGCTAATGGCAAATTAAAAAATCCGCAACAACGTTGGGGCGGTATCATGCGCAGTCTTGACCAGACTGATTTTGTAACCGGCAATATAGAATACATAGAATTCTGGGCGCAGGATCCTTTTATTAAAGACCCTGCAAGTACCGGCGGAAAACTACTCATTGACCTCGGAAATATCAGTGAAGATGTTTTAAAAGATGGCAGACGCTTTTATGAAAATGGTTTGCCTACACCAAATATTCCATCCATTGTTGATCACTCCATTTGGGGCAGAACGCCAATAAATCCAATACAAATTACGCAGGCTTTCAGTAACGATCCTGCTGACCGCCCCTACCAGGATGTTGGGTTTGATGGATTGAATGATGATTCCGAAAGAGTTCAGCGCAGCGCGTATCTTACTGATATAGCTACAAATTTTGGCGCGGCATCTTCTTTTTATCAAAAGGCATCTGCAGATCCATCTGATGATGATTATAAATGGTATCGCGATGCAAGCTATGATGCAGCAGGCACGGGTATTTTAGGGCGATATAAAGATTTCAATAATCCACAGGGAAACTCGCCCGTATCTACAGGCAATTCTCAATTTTCTCCGGCAGCAACTTTATATCCTGATAATGAAGATCTGAATCACGATAATACATTAAATGAAACAGAAGAATATTATGAATACGAAATTGATCTGAAGCCGGGAATGGCCGTTGGAAACTCTAAATATATTACAGATGAAAAAGTTGTAAACCCGCGTTTGGCTGATGGTTCAACAGCGCCGGAAAACTGGTATTTATTCCGGGTGCCCATTGAAGATTTTACAAATAAAGTTGGGCAGATCCCTGACTTTAAATCAATCCGTTTCATGCGCATGTATTTAACGGGATTTCAGGATTCTGTTGTATTGCGTTTTGCTACTTTAGATCTTGTACGTAATCAATGGAGAACATTTACGTACGATGTTGATACTGTTGGTGCATACAAGCCTGTATCTTCAAATTCAACTATAAATGTATTGGCAGTAAATGTTGAAGAAAACAGCAGCCGCCAGCCAATACCTTATAAAACACCGCCGGGTATTGACAGGGTGCAGGAGTTGAGTAATAACGGCATTAATCTTTTACAGAATGAGCAGGCAATGAGTTTGCAGATAAATAGTCTTGAAAAACATCAGTCAAGGGCTGTATTCAAAACACTTAATCTTGATTTGAGACAGTATGGTGAAATGTCTATGTTCATTCATGCAGAATCAGGTTTAAGGCAATCACCTCAATTACAAAACGGACAGGTTGCTGCTGTGATAAGGATTGGACAAGACTTCCTTAATAATTATTATGAAATAAAAATTCCGCTCAATATAACCCAGTTCAGCAGTACAGCAACCGCTGAAGAAATATGGCCTGATTCAAACAGCCTGGCTGTAATATTGAATGATCTTGTTCAGCTTAAAATACGTCGCGATGCAAAAACAACTAACATAGCCGGTTTTTATTCTGAAGCTATTGGGGGCAGAACATACGCTATAAAAGGTAATCCCAATCTGGGTGAAGTACAGGGCTTTTTAATAGGTGTAGAAAATGAAACAGATAATACCATCAGTACCGAAGTTTGGGTAAATGAATTACGCTTATCAAAGATTGATGAAAAAGGCGGTTATGCAGCGTTGGGAAGAGTGGATATGCAATTGGCAGATCTGGGTACACTTTCCGTTTCGGCAAACACATATTCTTATGGTTTTGGAAGTATAGATCAGCAAATAAATGAACGTGCAAAAGATAACATGTTCCAGTTTGATGCCGCACTAAATATTGATGCCGGAAAATTATTACCGCAAAAATTAGGGTTCTCTATTCCCGTGTATGCAAGCATAAATAAAACAATTCTAACGCCGGAATATGATCCTTATGATCTTGATATTTTATACAAAGACAAATTGAAAATGCCGGGAATAAACAGAGATTCTGTAAAGCGGGCAGCGGGAGATATCACCACCATTAAAACAGTAAACTTTACCAATGTGCGATTTGGGCAAGCCGGCTCTACACCCCGGTTATGGAGCATCAGTAATTTTGATTTCAGTTATTCATACACAGAATTCGATCAAACCAATCCGCTTATTTTAAATAATAACATTAAAAAATATCATGGAGGTTTTGGTTATACATACAACACTTCTTCCAAGTTCAAAGAACCTTTTAAAAATCTTATTAAAAATAAAAGTCCGTGGTTAACGCCGGTAAAAGATATCAACTTTAATCTGGTGCCATCACTGCTTAGTTTCAGGGCTGATATAAACCGGCAATATGGAATATTTGTTCCGCGTATTGTAAATACTTATGATTCTAAAGTAGAAAAAGTTGATACAACATACGACAAGTTTTTCACTTTTGACCGCTATTATAATTTACGATGGGATTTTACACGCAGCTTTAATCTTGATTTTTCGGCAACAGCTTTTGCCAGTGTTGATGAACCATTCGGACAGTTAAATACAAAGCTGAAAAAAGATACCGTGCGTGAAAACTTCTTTCATGCAGGAAGAAATACTTTATACCAGCAGCATGCAACGCTTAGTTATAATATACCATTGGCAAAACTTCCGCTTACAGACTGGATTACGGCGCGCTATAGTTATACTACTACATACAACTGGATTGGTGCAAGTTTGCTTGCAACGAATCTTGGTAACACAATAGAAAATTCACAGCAAAACAGTTTAACAGGAGAGTTTGATTTTACACGGCTGTATTCAAAATCTAAATTTTTAAATTCACTCAGCCAAACAGATGATGACCGAAATAATAATGATTCAGATAATACAAATGAAACAGACAGTATTAAACCACCTAAACCAAGAGCAGAAGTTATAAAAGATACATCGGGCAATAAACTGAAAGGTTTTGAAAAACGTCATGCTTTACAAAAATGGCGGCAGCAAAAAAGAGACTACCGCAAACAGCAACGTAAAAATAAACAAGTTAATTCCGGCAGTGGTCTTAAACAAGCAGGAGGTCAATTGTTAACTATGGTAAAACATGCCTCTGTAAGTTACAATGCAAATTATGACAGCCGCATTCCAGGCATTACTGCAGGCACAGGTTATCTGGGACAAAACCAAAAAACAAATCAGCCCGGGTATGCATATATTTTTGGTAAACAGCCAGACACAAACTGGCTTAATCAAAAAGCAAGAGAAGGTGTAATTACGCGTGATAGTTTATTCAATCTTTTATTCACTCAGGATTATCAGCAGCAGGTAAATATTACTGCACAACTTGAGCCTATTCGTGAGTTTAATATTGACGTGAATATTCAAAAAACTTTCTCTAAAAATTATTCTGAACTATTCAAAAATCTTTCAACCTCACCGGCAATTGACAGCTTCAGTCATCTTAGTCCATTAGCTGGCGGTGGCTTTAGTGTTTCTTATATCAGTTTCCAAACGCTGTTTAAGAAATCAGATCCAAATCAAATTTCTCAAACCTTCCAAACGTTTCAGAATAATCGTCTTGTAGTTGCCAAGCGTCTTGCCAGTGTAAATCCTTACTGGAATCAAACTTACCAGGTAGATGGATTTCCTACAGGTTACGGGCGTTATCAGCAGGATGTTTTATTACCGGCATTTATTGCTGCCTATACCAACAAAGATCCAAATACGGTTTCACTGATAAATGAATCTAATTCCAGTATAAAATCAAATCCGTTCAGCGGTATTCATGCATTACCAAACTGGCGTGTAACCTATACAGGTTTAACGCGGATTCAAGCCCTTTCAGAAATGTTCAGCAACATCACCATTACACATGGGTATAACAGTACATTCAGCATGAATAGTTTTACCAGTGCATTATTATATTATGATCCTTTGCACCTTGGTCAGCCTGCATTTTTAGATACAGTTTCTGGTAATTATATTCCTTTCTTCTTAATACCAAACTTAACTATACAGGAACAGTTTGCACCATTAATTGGTTTTGATATTACTACAACAGATCAAACAGCATTGCGTTTTGAATACGCACGCAGCAGGCAGTTAAGTTTAAGCTTGTATGATTATCAATTAAGCGAAGTGCGCAGCAGCTCTATAAGCTTTGGCGGCACATACAGAAAAAAAGGTGTGAATATGCCGTTCAAGATTCCGTTTATAAAAGCGAATCCTGATCAAACGGATCTGAATATAACACTTGATCTTTCGTTCCGAAATGATCTGCAAACAAACAGCAGGCTTGATCAGCCAAATGCATACAGCACAGGCGGACAAAGAACAATCAGCATACAGCCCTCATTTGATTATCTTATAAATAATCGTATTGATATAAAATTTTATTTTGATCAGCAGCGCATCATTCCATACATCTCAACATCAGCGCCTATAATTAATACAAGAGCAGGTATTGAAATACGTATATCAATAGCGCCATCAGGAACAACTCCCGGACAATAAAGCCTCTCCTAAATACTCTTCAAAATAAGAGCGCCGGGGCTACAGTTGATTGATAAACTTCATTTTATTCTTAATTTTGAGTTGATATTCTGTTGTATTTTTATTAATAAAACAAACGTACAAATCATACCCTGCTGCTTATGCTTGTTAAAACTTTTGGAAGTGCTGTTTACGGAGTTGAAGCCATCACTATTACAATTGAAGTAAATGTAAGTGCAGGTCAGCATTATACTATTGTTGGCTTGCCGGATAATGCTGTGAAAGAAAGTTTGCAGCGTATGGAAAGTGCAATCAAAACAAATAATTGGTACATGCCGCGCATAAAGATCGTTGTTAATCTCGCACCGGCTGATATAAAAAAAAGCGGTTCTGCTTTTGATCTTCCTATTGCAATTGGTGTGCTTGGCGCCAGCGAACAAATAGAGCAACCTGAACGCCTTGCCGAATATGTAATGATGGGAGAGCTTAGTTTGGATGGAACCATTCAACCAATAAAAGGTGCATTGCCCATTGCTATACAGGCACGTAAAGAAGGGTTTAAAGGTTTGATAGTTCCAAAAGCAAATGCACGTGAAGCGGGCATGGTGAACAGCTTAAATGTGTATGGTGTAACGCATATAAAAGAAGTAGTTGAATTTTTTAAAGATGAAAATTCTTTAAAGCCTGTAATTGTAAATACACGTGAAGAATTTTTTGATGCTCAACAAATTTTTGATGTTGATTTTAATGATGTAAAAGGACAGGAAAATATAAAGCGTGCTTTGGAAATTGCAGCAGCAGGCGGGCATAATGCTATATTGATTGGTCCGCCTGGTGCGGGTAAAACAATGCTGGCAAGAAGACTGCCCACCATACTTCCGCCATTGAGTTTATATGAAGCATTAGAGACTACAAAGATTCATAGCGTTGCAGGTAAATTACCGGCGAATAGTTCATTAATAAGCAGAAGACCTTTTCGTTCACCGCATCATACAATCAGTGATGCAGCGTTGGTTGGCGGTGGCAGCATTCCGCAACCCGGTGAAATTTC
>JBDTLW010000027.1:0-9585 GCA_039934575.1 Parafilimonas sp.
TAAAAGTGAACAGACATTCTGTTATTGCACAAAATAAATATGTTGGTTTACAAAAACCGCCGGAATTTTTAGAAGAGGTAATGGATGGTGCAAAGCCAAGATATATGTTGGATATTCACAAAGTAAGCGGAGTGAATGAACCTGAAATAAGATTGGATTTGATTGAAGGCCCTGCACACAGCAAAGATTTTGAAATAGCTGATGAAAAGCATAATAAAAATGAACAATAATAAAAGTTTTTAAATGATTCATCTTCTTACAATAGACTGGATATTTATAATTGAAAAATTAATTTTGATTTTCATAGTTGTGATGGCTTCGCTTATTGTAGCCATGTATTCAACGTATGCAGAAAGAAAGATTGCAGCATTTATGCAGGACAGAATTGGTCCAAACCGTGCCGGTCCATTTGGAATTTTACAACCGCTTGCAGATGGAATGAAATTATTTTTTAAAGAAGAAATTATTCCAAACAGTTCCAACAAAATTTTATTTGTTCTCGGTCCATCATTAGCAATGTTAACAGCCATGATGACTTGTGCAGTTGTACCCTGGAGCGGAAACATTGAATTATTTGGAAGAACAATTGCATTACAAATTGCAGACGTAAACATTGGAATTCTGTATGTATTTGCTGTGGTAAGTTTAGGTGTGTATGGTATAATGATTGGAGGCTGGGCATCAAATAATAAATTTTCTTTACTTGCTGCCTTGCGCGGTGCAAGCCAGGTTATAAGTTATGAATTGGCGATGGGTCTTTCATTCATTGCTTTATTAATGATGACAGGCAGTTTAAGTTTGAAAACTATTGTTGATCAGCAAATGCAAACGCATTGGAATATCTGGTATCAGCCGCTTGGGTTTTTGATATTTTTTGTTTGCGCATTCGCAGAATGCAACAGAACACCTTTCGATCTATCCGAAGCAGAAAGCGAATTGAACATGGGCTATCACCAGGAATATTCTTCTATGAAACTTGGATTTTATTTGTTTGCTGAATATGTAAACATGTTCATCAGCAGTGCAATAATGGCAACATTATTTTTTGGCGGTTATGATATTCCTTTCTTTAATGAATCAGCCCATGCAGATTGGGGCAATTGGTTAGCTGTTGCAGGTGTTGTTTGTTTTATGATCAAGATTTCAATTTTTATATTTTTATTCATGTGGGTACGATGGACAGTGCCAAGATTCAGATACGATCAGTTGATGAATCTTGGATGGAAAAAATTAATTCCATTAGCATTGGCAAATATGCTGATAACAGCCGCAGTAATTCTGTGGCTTAAAAAATAAGTTGATTATGCAATTTATAATGCGATTAATGTTTAAAATTTTCCCACAAAAATGGCGTATGATTTTATTAATTTCTTACTTCTCATTTCTTATAACTTTTATTAGTGGTTGTATATTAATTAAGTTTTACCCATCTGCATTTTCAACAGCAGTTTTTTGGGCTGGATTTATTTTATGTTTTATTCATCTTATATTAAAACTTTCAGCATACTACTTTAATAGGATAAATATTTTTAATCCATCAAAAAAATTAACTGAAATAAAATAGCAATGAATATTTTCTTAGATAAATCATTACCCAAAAGAACGCAGATAATATTACAGGTTATCAGGGTGTTGCTATTTGTATTAATATTTGGCGGAATTTTTTATGCTTCAATTAACCCTGCAGCGGGAGATTTTTTATTATATTCAAGTGTTGGGTTAGCAGTTGTTTTTATTATAATTAAAATTTTTATAGAACGAAAAAAGAAAAAAGTTCTAAACAATAATACTAAAGAAAATTACTGATAATTAAAGAAGCTGATAACAAAATAATAAGATCAAAAAAATAAAATTCTAAACATATTGCTTTGAACATTTGATTTTGATTTTTACTTTTTTACTTTTGAACTTTTAGAATGACGACATTAACGAACAGAGCGAAACCGGTAGACCGTAAGCCGATGACTTTCCTGGAAAGCATTTACTTATGGAATATTGCTATAGGAATGATCATTACCATAAAGCATTTTTTTAAAAAGAAAGTAACCATTCAATATCCGGAACAACAAAGACCTTTCAGCCCTGTGTTTCGCGGCTTGCAAATTTTAAACCGCGATGAAGAAGGAAGAGAACGTTGCACAGCTTGCGGATTATGTGCATTAGCTTGCCCGGCAGAAGCAATAACAATGGAAGCAGCAGAACGCATGCCCAACGAGGAACATTTATATCACGAAGAAAAATATGCAGCTAAGTATGAGATAAATATGTTGCGTTGCATATTCTGCGGATTTTGTGAAGATGCCTGCCCAAAAGATGCTATCTATCTTTCTGAAACTTTTGCACCATCCGCATATAATCGCAACAATTTTATTTATAATAAGCAGGATCTGTTGATTCCTGATCCAACAACAGAACCGGAAAAATTTGCGGAAGCGAGAGGCTTAAGAGAAAATCAAAAAGCTAAAAAAGAACCATTCTAAATGACTGTTACCGAAATATTATTCTGGTTTTTAAGTGCACTTGCGTTGTTCAGCGCATTAATGGTTTTAGTAAGTAAAAATCCAGTGCATAGTGTGTTGTGGCTTATTGTAGTTTTCTTCGCAATAACCGGTCATTATATTTTATTGAATGCGCAATTTCTCGCTATCGTTAATCTAATTGTTTATGCAGGCGCTATAATGGTGTTGTTCTTATTTGTTATAATGCTGATGAATTTAAGCAGCAACACTGAGCCTCAAAGAAATTCTTTAGTAAGATTAGCAGGTGTTGTTGCCGGTGGATTATTATTGGTTGTAATGATATCAGCAGTGCGTTCAGCAGGTGAAATAAGCCACAGTACTGCAACAATGAATGAAGGAGATATTGGCTTAATAGAAAACCTTGGAAAAGTTTTATTTACACAATATGTTGTACCGTTTGAATTGAGCAGTGTTTTATTTTTAAGTGCAATGGTTGGTACAGTGGTTATTGGGAAGAAAGAATAATTTGATCCCGCAAAAGCGCGAGAAGATGTGGTGTTTAAAAAATGCACATCATAGTTCATTTTCAAATGGTAAATTTTCAAATTATTTATATGCCTATTCAGTATTATATAATTTTAGCAGCAGCGCTTTTTTGTATTGGCGTAGCAGGTGTATTGATCCGCCGCAATGCCATTATTGTTTTTATGTGTATTGAATTAATGCTGAATTCAGTAAACCTGATGCTGGTTGCATTTTCAAAAATGCATTATGCCTTAGGTAATGTTGGAAACAGAAATG
Organism: Parafilimonas sp.; assembly: GCA_039934575.1. Lineage (GTDB taxonomy): Bacteria > Bacteroidota > Bacteroidia > Chitinophagales > Chitinophagaceae > Parafilimonas. The sequence goes on from JBDTLW010000027.1 coordinate 3,261, forward strand.
CACCGGTAAATATTGGCACCGACGCACAATTGTTTGTATTTTTTATAATGGTGGTTGCAGCCGCAGAAGTAAGTGTAGGCTTGGCAATTATTGTAATGATGTACCGCAACGTACATTCAACAGATGTAAATTTTTTAAACAGATTAAAAAATTAAAACTCTGCGGAGTTGCTTAATATGAATTTAGTATATCTCGTTCCGCTATTTCCATTGCTTGGTTTTTTACTAAACGGTATATTTAGAAAATCGTTGTCAAAAAGCCTTGTTGGTTTAATTGGCTGCGGTGCCATACTTGCATCTTTTATTATTAGTTGTATTTTATTTTTTGATGTAAGGTCTGGTGGCGCTTTGCCTGTTCAACCTTTATTTGATTTCATAAATATTCCTTCTTTAAAAATTGATTTTGCTTTTCAGGTTGATCAGCTTTCCGCTATATTCTTATTAATAATAACCGGTGTTGGATTCCTTATTCATGTGTATTCAACATCATACATGCATGAAGAAAAGGAAGAACATTTTGCAAGATATTTTTCTTATTTGAATCTATTTGTTTTCTCCATGTTGTTATTGGTATTAGGCTCCAATTACGTTATCATGTTCATGGGTTGGGAAGGCGTTGGTTTGTGCTCTTATTTATTAATTGGCTATTGGTTTAAAAATGATAATTATAACTACGCCGCAAATAAGGCATTTATAATGAACCGTATTGGAGATCTTGGTTTTTTACTGGGCATTTTCTGGATGATCTCAAAGCTTGGTTCTGCTTCTTTCGGCGATGTATTTACACATACTGCTCAACTTAGTCCAACAGATATAACAGGAATAACTGTTTTATTATTCATTGGTGCAATGGGCAAGAGTGCACAAATTCCTTTATATACATGGCTGCCTGATGCCATGGCTGGTCCAACACCTGTTTCTGCATTGATACATGCAGCTACAATGGTTACCGCAGGTATTTATATGGTGGCAAGAAGCAATGCATTATATTCTTTAAGTGCAGTTGCTGAAAACTTAGTTGCTATTGTTGGAATAGCAACAGCTTTATTAGCCGCAACGATTGCAATTAAACAAAATGATATCAAAAAAGTATTGGCTTACTCAACGGTCAGCCAGCTTGGCTATATGTTTTTAGGATTAGGTGTTGGTGCATACACCGGCGCAGTATTTCATGTAATGACACATGCATTTTTTAAAGCCTTGTTATTCCTTGGTGCAGGTTCTGTTATTCATGCTTTACATAATCAGCAGGACATGCGTTATATGGGCGGATTAAAAAAATATTTACCCGTTACGCACATTACTTTTTTAGCAGCCTGCCTTGCTATATCAGGCATTCCACCGTTTAGCGGTTTCTTTTCTAAAGATGAAATTCTTGCAGCAGCTTATGCAGCAAATCCTGTTTACTGGGTGCTCGGCGTAATTGGTGCGGGTATGACGGCGTTCTATATGTTCCGCTTATATGCAACAACTTTTCTTGGTGAGTTTCGGGGTACTGAAGAACAAAAAAATCACCTGCATGAAAGTCCATTAGCAATAACAATTCCGCTTTTAATTCTTGCAATTCTTTCTGTAATTGGCGGGTTTGTAAATGTGCCTGCAGTGTTTGGCGGCAATGCAAGCCTGCATCAGTTTTTATCACCTGTTCTTACCACAGAAAACGTAAAAGAATTAGATAGTAGTAAAGATTTTATGCTGATGGGAATTTCTGTTGCTGTTGCCGTAATTGCAATTATTATCGCGTTAGCAAAATATATTAAGAAGCCCGAACTGAATGAACCGCGGGGCTTAGGAAAAGTATTGGCGAATAAATGGTATGTTGATGAAATTTATGATGCGCTTATTGTAAATCCGCTTTCTTCACTTGGTTCTTTTTTTAAAAACGTAATTGAAAAATCAGGTATTGATGGATTTGTAAATGGTGTTGGCACATTCATTCAATATTCTTCAAGAAGAATAAGATTGGTGCAGAATGGTAAGGTAGGAACGTACATTATGTTTATGGTATTTTCTATCTTGGTTTTATGGCTGATATTCTGGAACCAGGCAGATATTATTAATTTCTTTCAAAAAATATTTTAATAAGCATGATTGCTTTATTACTCATACTTCTTCCTGTAATCGGCGGCTTGATTCTTTTTTTTATAAAAAAAGAAAGTGTTGCGAAAGTATTCGCATTACTTATCGGTTTGCTAACATTGGTTGTTGCTTTAGCCGGCGTGTATTCAAACAATGCAAGTCAATTGCATTATGATGTTTCATGGATGCCGGATCTCGGAAGCCGTTTTACTTTGGGTTTGGATGGGTTAAGCAAAATGCTTGGTTTGTTAACAGCAATATCATTACCAATAATAATTATTGCAACGTATAAAAACACGTACGCAAATGCAGGCAGATTTTATGCGCTTATGTTTTTATGCCAGGCAGGAATGCTTGGCGTTTTTCTTTCAATGGATGCATTATTATTTTATTTTTTTTGGGAGCTTGCATTGATACCTGCTTATTTTCTTTGTTCAACATGGGGAGGCGAAAAACGCATACAGGTTACATATAAATTCTTTGTTTATACATTTGTGGGTTCATTGTTAATGCTCATTGCAATTATATTCATCTACTCCAAAACACCTGATCATTCTTTTGCATTACAATCTTTTTATCATGCAAAACTTTCTGCTTCACAATCACAATGGATGTTTTGGTTATTCTTTATTGCACTTGCAATTAAAATGCCCATGTTTCCGCTGCATACATGGCAACCTGATACGTATGAGCAATCTGCAACAGCAATTACCATGTTATTAAGCGGGGTAATGGTAAAAATGGGTGTGTTTGGTGTAATTCGCTGGCTGCTTCCCATTTTTCCCCAAGCATCACAAAGCAATAGTTCAATCATCATCACACTTTCTGTAATCGGAATGTTGTATGCATCATTAATTGCAATACGGCAGGATGATATGAAACGACTGATTGCCTATTCATCTATTGCGCATGTAGGTTTAATGTGTGCTGTTTTGTTTACAAACCAGCAAGTAGGTTTACAAGGCGTGTTGGTTCAAATGTTTAATCATGGCATAAACATAATTGGTTTGTGGATTGTTGCAGATGCCATAGAAAAGCAATTGGGCACAAGAAAATTCAGCGAGCTTGGCGGACTTGCACAAAAAGCGCCCACATTAGCTATACTATTTGTTGTGCTGTGTTTAGCAAATATTGGATTGCCGTTAACCAATGCTTTTGTTGGGGAGTTTTTAATGTTCAATGGTTTATTTATGTACAGTCCGGTAATTGCAGGTATTGCACTCATTGTAATTATATTGTCGGCAGTATATACGTTCAGCATGATTCAAAAAATATTTTATGGTAATACAGTTGCAATAACTGAAAATGCACATGACAGCAGTTTCAACATTAATGCAGCTTTAATTATATTGGTGATAATTGTAATTGTTTTCGGTGTTTATCCGCAACCAATGTTAGAGCTAACACAGGAAAGTGTAAAACTTTTTATCACCAAAATTCCTTAACAGAAAAAAAATATGAACGCAATTATATTTTCGGCAGTTTGGGGCGTTGTAATGATGTTTTGCAGTTTCCTGATTAAGAATAAATCAAGCTTCAGGCACATTGCTGTTGTTGGGTTATTGCTGCTGCTTATTGTGAATGTGATGGACACAAACGGCGTTACAATTTTTAAGGTAGATACGCATAACATGCTTTCCTATTCGCGCTTTGGATTATTGTTTAATTCTATTGCTATCGCATCAACATTAATATATGTTTTAATCAGCGGGAAAGATATTGAACGGATAGGCAGTTATGCGGCAGAATATTTTGTGCTGATATTTTTTGTGCTTTGCGGTGTTGCTATTCTTTCTTCTTACAATAATTTACTGATGTTGTTTTTAGGAATCGAAATACTTTCTATTCCATTATATATTTTAACGGGAAGCGACAAGCGTAATCTTAAAAGTAACGAAGCATCATTAAAATATTTTTTGATGGGCGCATTCTCTACAGGCTTAATGCTGATGGGAATTGCTTTAATGTATGGAGGAACCGGAACATTTTCTTTAGATGTTGTAAGAACAGAAACAGGTTTATATAAAGGCGTTTCCTTTTTAGAAATTATAGGCTTATTATTTCTGATGGTTTCTATGTGTTTTAAAGTATCGGCAGCGCCATTTCATTTCTGGGCACCTGATGTGTATGATGGCGCACCCGGTGTAATTACTTCATTCATGGCCACCATTGTAAAAGTTGCCGGCTTTATTGCTTTTCTTAAATTATGTTTTGTAAGAATGACAGCCACTTCAGCCGCAATTGACTGGCAGTTACTTTTTGCTGTTATCATTATTGCAACATTAGTGTTTGGAAATATTACAGCCATATTTCAGCAAAGCGTAAAACGCATGCTTGCTTATTCAAGCGTTGCACATGCAGGCTTTATGTTGTTTGCATTATTTAGCCTGAATGATTTTGCCAGCAAAGGATTGCTGATGTACTCTGCAGCATACAGCCTTGCAACTATTGGTTTATTTGCTGTTCTCGTTAAAATGAAAGATGTAACATTTGAAGGATATAATGGTCTTGCAAAAACACAACCTGTATTAGCAGCAACCAATGCCATATTTTTATTTTCACTTGCAGGTATTCCTTTAACGGCGGGCTTTATGGCAAAATATTATATGCTGGCTTCTGTAATTGCTACAGGAAGTTACACATGGCTTGTAGTAATTGCAGTGTTATTTGCAGCAATAAGCTCTTATTATTATTTCCGCCTTATACAAGCCATGTATTTTAAAACTGGAGAACCAAAAACTGAAGTTATTACCGGCAGTTTTAAGGTTGGATTAATTGCCGTAGCAGCAATAATTATTATCCTCGGTGTAATGCCGCAATATATTTTTACCTGGTTATACTTTTAGCGCCAAAGCCTTATGGCGAAAAAGAAATCGTACATCGTACTTCTTACATCCCACTTAGTACCTCGTACTTCTAACTTCATACCTGTTCTTACCTTTCACATAAAATTCGGTCATGAATAAATAACAACTTACTACCTTCACGTTTCAATATTGACGATTAACTTTATGACTTTAAAAGACTCTTTTAGTCTCGCTTACCGCACCGTTCGCAGCAATAAACTGCGCACAGGAATTACTGTTGCTATTATTGCTTTAGGAATTGCGGCATTAATTGGAATTATTACTGCAATACAATCAATGAATGAGGGCTTGCGCAATAGCTTTTCTACCATGGGCGCTAATGGGTTTACCATTTCTTATAAAGAACGTTTTCGCTTTGATGACAATAACGATAACCAAAAAGTTGATAAAATCAAAAAGGTAAAAAAATCAAATCTTGATAAACAGATTCAGTTGTACGAAGCTGAAACCTTTAAGCAAAAATTTGATTATCCCGGCGCTGTAGTAAGTATTTCTTTAACGGGTTTTGGTAATTATGAAATTCATTACAAAGACAAAAAAACCAATCCGAATGTGCGCATGAATGGAGGTGACGAAAACTATCTTGCCGTTAACGGATTTACAATAGAAGCAGGAAGAAATCTTTCGCCGCTTGATGTGCAAAGCGGGCGTGAGGTATGTATGATCGGCAGCGATGTTGCAACCAAATTATTCGGACAGTATAAAGACAATGCCGTTGATAAATTTATTAATGTTGGTGGCACGCCTTATCGTGTGATTGCTGTTTTGAAATCAAAAGGTTCAAGTGCTTTATTGCGCGCAGACAATGTTATAATTACTTCATATAATGCAGTAAGACGCACAGGGTTTGCAGGAAATTCTTTTATGATAGGTGTGCTTACAAACGATATTTCGCAGGTAGATGGCGCTATAAATGAAGCCACTGCCGTATTTAGAAATGTGCGTAAGCTTTTACCTACTGATGCAGACAATTTTATTATTGAAAAAAGCGATAAGCTTGCCACTACTTTTATTGCTTTATTAAGCAGCATACAAGGCGCTGCAGGCGCTATTGGTCTTATCACGCTTATTGGCGCTGCCATCGGACTGATGAATATAATGCTGGTTTCAGTAAATGAGCGCACCCGTGAAGTTGGACTGATAAAAGCGTTGGGTGGCAAGCGTAAAAATATCCGTCACCAGTTTTTATTTGAATCTGTAATTATCAGTTTGCTCGGTGCATTATTTGGAATTATCCTCGGTATAATTATCGGCAACATATTCGCCTTTTTTCTCAGCGCCGGTTTTACTGTGCCCTGGGCATGGGTAATAGCAGGTATAATTATTTGTTCCGGTGTAGGATTGCTTGCCGGTATTTGGCCTGCAGTAAAAGCTTCAAGG
>JBDTLW010000028.1:0-9526 GCA_039934575.1 Parafilimonas sp.
CCACTTTTATTTCTCCTCCATGTGCTTTAATAATATCATAACTTAAACTTAAACCTAAACCCGTACCTGAACCGGCAGGTTTTGTTGTAAAGAATGGTTGAAAGATTTTATCAACTATGTTTTGCGGAATGCCGTTGCCGTTATCAGTAACTCTTATTTCAATTGTATGATCTAATTTTTTTGTTTGAACTGAAACAAATGGCTTAAATGTTGAACCTTCAACTTTATACCTTTCATTCACTGCATAAAAAGCATTATTAAATAAGTTCAACAATACTCTTCCAAAGTCTTGGGGAATAATATTTATTTTTCCAATTGTGCTGTCAAAATCAGTTTTAAAATCTGCATTAAAACTTGTTCCTTTTGCACGCAAGCCATGATAACTTAACCGCAAATATTCATCGCATAAAGCATTGATGTCTGTTGGTTCTTTTTGCCCGGTATTTTTTCTTGAATGCTGGAGCATACCTTTTACAATAGCATCTGCGCGCCTGCCATGATGCAATACTTTTTCTCCATTTGCTACTATATCATTTAAAATATCAATCTCTGATTTTTCATCGCGCTCTGTTTTCAGTTTTGATCTTTCCGTTTTTAATTCCTCAATCAATTCCCTGTTTACTTCAGAAAAATTATTTATAAAATTCAATGGATTTTGTATCTCATGTGCAATGCCTGCAGTAAGCTCGCCAAGGGATGCCATTTTTTCTGCCTGTATAAGTTGAGATTGGGTAGATTTAAGCTCAGTTAGTGTTTGCTCCAGTTCTTTTTTCTGCGCATCGAGTATGGAATTTGTTCTGTCTTTTATACGGTAATTTCTAAACAGAATAAATACAAGCAATATTACCAGTGAAAGCATAGCGATAAGAGAGTTCCTTACCGTTTTTTGTGTTTTCAATTCAAGGTCATTCATCGTTTTATCTTTCATCAGCAAGTCAATTTCAGATTGCTTTTTTTGTATCTCAAAATTGAATTGGAGAAATGCAAGCTTCTTATCTTTTTCAGCATTATACAATGTATCTTTTACTGTTGTAAGCAGTGATTGATATGTATAAGCATTTGGATAATCTTTAATAGTTGCATACGCATCTGACAGCCCTTTATAAATTTTTTCCAGTTCATAATTTGCTGCTATTTCTTTGGCAATAGTTTCTGCATTTTTATAAGCCTGCAATGCATTTTGTATATCCTTTTTTTGCGCATATACAGCAGCTATGCCCTGGTAAGACTGTGACATTTCAAGCCGCGCAGATAATTTTTTTGATATATCAAGCGCCTGCTGGTGATACTTAAGTGCAGTTGCATAATCCTTTCTTTTTTCATAAACCTTTGCAATATCATTTAGTGAATAAGGAAGGTTTTTAGAATTCTGATATGCTTTTACAGACCGTTCAAAATATTGCAGTGCAAGGGTATCCTCATTCCTTCCAAGATATATCTCGCCGATATTTACAGTAATGGTACCGATAGCATCATCATCGCCCAGCTTTTCACACATGGGCAAAGCTTTTAAATAATAGCTTAGCGCTTTATCTTGTGTGGAAGCTTTATTAAAATAAACGGAACCAATATTGTTCAGTACAGTTACAAGTCTTAATGTATCGTTGATCTGCTGTGCATACCCCAACGCTTTTAAATAATAATCCAGTGCCTTTGCATCATCACCTTCATTGGAATATACTGCACCAAGATTGCTTAAAATATTGGCTATGCCTTTTTTATCATTTGCATCTTCAAACTGTTTTAATGATTGATTCCAGTATGTGAGTGTTTGTATATAATCGGCCTGCATATAATATGCTATGCCAATATTTTTATAGGCATAAGCAAGCCCATGCACATAGCCGGCGGTTTCAGCAAGTGTTTGCGCCTGAGTGCCATATTTCAATGCATTTTCTGGTGAAGTATTAAAATAGCTTACCGCTATATCATTTAAAATATTTACTCTCGATGTGTCTTCTTTTGCATTCTTCAGCAGTGTAATTAAACTATCCGTTTCTTCATTTTGTGAAAAGCAATTTGTGAAAAATGAAACACTGCATAGTAAGAAAATAAACTTTCTCATAATTAAAATAATGTTTTAAACTATTGTTCAGGGGTAATAAGAAATCTTATTTAGCATAATAAAAGAATATTGATATACCCTTTTATTACATCTTCAGATAACATTGTTTAAAAGTAATAATATCAATAATAACAAACAGGTTTAAAATAGAAAAGACTTTATAAAAATATAAGGGTGCTTAAAATGCACCCTTATATTGTATAAACCAAGCACGTATTTTTTGCTATTCTTTTACAACACGAAATACTTTGAACTGATCATTTATATTAATCCTTATCATGTATATGCCGGCGCTTATATGCGAAATATCAAGCACAATATCATGATCTGATCTGCTGATTATTCTTGCCTGGTATTGTCTGCCGGTGACATCAGAAACACTTACACCTCCATCATCTATTATGGCATTATTTACATGTATGCTAACTCTGCTGGTTGCAGGATTAGGATATACTATAAATGCCGGTTTATTGTTTACAGATGATTCTTTTGCTTTAACTGATTCATCGGTTTTTGAGGCTGCTATACTGTTACATTTTGGTGATGTAAAACATGCTATAGCTTTATCAGTTACTTTAAAATAGCACTGATATGATTTCACTGTCCAGGTTACAGGAAGCTCGTTTGAATACACATCAAAATAACCGGTTCCGGGCTCAAATAATTCGGGTTGCGTTCCTTTATATGTTCCGCTGACTTTTAAATTATTATCTCTCCCTATTGGAATAAATACAGCCGTTCTGTTGTTGTTTGTGTAAGAAAAATGCGCAACATATTTAAAGTCTGAATTGTTAGGATTGGTTTCAACACATTCCAGACGAATATCTATTTTTTTAGAAGTGAGTTTATAAGGATTTACATATAATGTACCCGGCAGGTATGTAATAGAATAATTATCCTGCACTTTTAATTTTAATGCAGATGGTATGATAGAATAAATACCAGGCCACCCCCTGTATGCAGGATTGAGTATGTACTTAGGCCCTGAAATAACTGTATTGGCATCATCACCTATAAACCCTGTAATGGTTGAAGTAAATGGCGGCAGAAAACATCCTGCATATACATGCTTATCCTCTGCTTTTACAATTAATGCTGCAGGTTTTACAACAAGCGTTCCTGTAACATAATCCGGTATATAATTCACCGTATCGCCAATAAATGCTAAACTGCCCGGAACTATTTTATATGTTCCTGCGGGTATGATGCTGTCTGTAACAGGCTTATTGTCTGCATCAAGTATGGTATAAGATGGACCACCTGCTAAAATTGTACTGTCATCACTATATTGGTAACCGGTAATGGTTGACTTGAATACGGCTTTATCGCCATACACAATAGTGGTATCATCAGCCTTTACCGTAAGTGTATCTTGCGTAATGTTTAATGAGCCCAGGTTATAAGAAACATCAAAGTTTTCTGTAAGATAGGCACCGGGCACAATGGTAAAACTTCCTGTTGTTGTACCGGTAACAAGCGTTATCGGCTGATACGAATTCAGCGTATCACCTTCAGGTGCATTTACATCATCTTCATCAACAATAACACCTATATCAGAACTTGTACTATCACCTACAGAATTTGCATTAACCAACGGTGAGCCATTTACCAGGGGTCTTGCATTTACGGTGGCAGTTCCGTTTACCAAAGGTCGCGCATTTACCAGCGCTCTTGCATTCACCAGCGGTCTTGCGTTTACCAGTGCTGCAGAAGCAGAATCTTCTTCATAATTAAAAATAGATTCCACAGCAAGATCAACAATAAATGTTGTATCAAAAAGAGGCGGATTAAGATTTACCAATGGTCTCGCATTTACCAATGGTCTTGCGTTTACTAATGCACGGGCGCTTGCAATAAAGCCGAGATTTTGAATATCAGCATTTACCAGCGGGCGACCATTCACAAGCACTCTTGCATCTGCTAAAGCTATCTGTTTGGCAAGCTGACTATTATAATTTATTTCAAGGCTGTCTAAGAAAACAGGTTTGTCTGATTGATTAAATAATGAATCAGGATAATCAAACTTATAACTGAATATGCCGAGCTTATCACCATACTGTAAATTGGTATCTTTCGGCGTTATTAGTAATGGTAATTTGTTGATGGAAAGCAAGCCATCATTAAAAGTATAATTGTATTTTTCTATTAAGATAATATCAGCGGAATCATTAGGATCAAGCGGTTTAATTGCAGGACGTATATAATAAATTCCGGTATTGCTGAAAGATGTTGCCGGCGTAGAATAGAAAATACTGTCGAGCCCTAATTCCTGCAAGGTATAATCAGTGCTGTCCAATGGAATACTGTCAACTAAAATGCTTACGGTAAAAGCCGGAAGTTTTTCACCATATTTTTTTACTTTATTATCTGCGGTTACAATGATGTTTTGTTTTACAGGTGAAAAGAAGAACAAAGAATCTGAGAAACCACCATCATTTTTGTTTGCAGAAACAGGCGGCGTATAAACCTGTATGGCGGGGTTTCCTGTAAACTCAGGTATAGTAGCAGATACCAGCGAGTTGCTGATAACAGTTGTTTCCAGTGGCGCTCCTCTGAATAAAATTTTTGAACTGTTGCTGAGATAATTTCCTTTAACCGTTAGAACAAATGTTTGCGTACCGGGAATTATTGTTGTATCGGGAAGAATTAGATTGGAAATAAAAGGTGTTGGAGATGCGAATGATCTTATTGCAGAATCTGCCTGCACAAAGCCATATCCCGAAACATAATCAAAGCCCGGCGTGTTCATGTCAACTGTTGTGCTTTGCAGCAGTGAACGTATTTGCTGAGGGTTTAGTTGTTCGCTGTAAAATTTTTGCCTGGCTTGCATTACCAATGCAGCAACGCCTGCAATATGTGGCGCCGCAGCAGAGGTTCCAAAGAAATTAGGGAACAGATCTCCATCAATATTTTCGCCTCCCAAATACACAGTTGTATTCACGCCGTTAGGACCTGTAAAATCAGGTTTGTTTCTTACTGTTCCATTTACCGGAGAACCGCCAATAGAAGAAAATGATGCAATTGTTGGAGGGTTTACATTGTATGCTGGTGTGTTAGAATAAAGAACAGCGCCCACCGTCATAGCGCCTGCAGAATTTGCCTGCCCTACAATAGTTGATGTACCGGTATTATATTCGTTGATGACGGCTTCGCCGCGAAATATTATATATTTAAAATGAATATTTTGATCAGGTCCGGTATTTTTAATGATCATAATATTAGCCTGTGAATTTGATGCTACGGTAAACGGCATAACTTCAACAGGATCTCCGCCAAGATTATTACGGTTAAATCCAAACAATATATTTCCGCTGTTATCAGTAAGATAAATATCAAGATCATTTTTAGCTCCGCCGCCTGAAGGATTGAGCGAATAAACAGAATCATCCCATTGCAGCACGATGGTATATGTTCCCGCAGGAAGTGAGATACTTTGATAAATATCTCCGTTGCCAAAATCATGGGCAAAACCATTCATGCCCGCCGGCGCCGGCACAGGATTAAATGCATTGCCATACGATTTATTTCCATAGTTGCCTGCTGCCGTAAAATAAGAAACACCATCAGCAGTTACTTCATCTACAGCTTTAGATACAATGCCATCTTTAAAGAAAGGCTCTGTGATATATGTAACATCATCAACTATTACTTTGCAGCTATCATTCTTTAATGCTCTTATGCCTTCTGCAAAATCACCGGCACTTATGAAGCCGGTTCTGAAAGCAAGTTGTGCTTTTGGCGCTATATCATGCACTATCTGCAACATAGCGCGGCCTTCATCTGTTGCTCTGCCATAAGGATAATCTTTTAAAACATCAACAGGTATGGAATCATCAGGATTTTGAATGCCGGGCAAATCTCCATTCAGCACATCAGTTAATGCAGGATTGCCGGGTATAGTGTTATAACTGTTTGAGAGAACGCCAACCTTTATCCCTTCTCCGGTTACATTAAAACCGTTGCGTGCAAAGTTTGAATAAAGCGCAGTGTCACCTGCAGAATTAACTACACCGGTACTTGGAATAGGCGGAAATGCCGGTCTGCAGTAATTGATAAGATCCGGTAAACTATCTAATTTTTTTAAATTGGCTATCGGATATTTTCCTGTTATAACTAAACTATTCGCACCATTATTTACAAGATCGGTTAATCCATATTCCGGCGTTTGCAGTTTTGATAACAGCTCATCATATTTACCCACTTTTGCAACAACATCAATCAATACGCTATCGGTAAGTATCAAAAAAATGTTTTGCATAGTATCCTGTACGGTACCAAAATTATCATACAAAGCATTTAATTCTGACCCTATCAGATCATTAGATTTACCACTATCCGGTGGCGGATAATAAGGAACAATACAGGATGATGTTACAATAACTGTATCTGTTGCTGTGCATCCGCCCGGCGCAGTTACGGTAAGTACATACGCGCCGGCTTTTGAAACAACCGGCTTTGAAGTATTAGCGCCTGATACAATGTGTCCGCTGTCAATGGCCTGCCAGCTATATGTAACATCAGGAGTTGTTGAAGATCCATTTAATATTACAGTAGAAGAGTCTGTGCAGGCAACCACTCTGTCGTCGCCCGCATCTGCATTTGGCGGTATGCATGATTGAAAAGCAGCAAGATTAATTTCAACACCATTGTTAATTGTTATTTTTTTTCTGCTCCATAAGGCGCCATCAATTTCAGAACGTCCGGATGATGAGCCGATATTTATTCCGCCATAAGGAGCATACACAGTTCCTTTCCAGTTTGATTTGTATTTTGAACAGTTCTCCATTGACCATGCATACATACCATAATGGCAGGACTTGCCATCGCCATGTGTTTCTGCGTAAATGCGTGATGCGTTGCCTCCGTTTTTTATTACTGCCTGAAATTTGCCAAGATTAACATCACCCTGAATTTGCAACTTAAATACGCCATCAGGGCTGTTCTTAAAATCAAAAACAAAATTGTTGAAATAGCCTGTGTTTGAAATAGAGCTGAATATATACACACCCGGTCCGGAAAAAGTAATTGTGCTGTTGCCATTAAGTTTAATTTCCCCGTAAGCACCTGGCGTTATTGTTTGGGTTTTTGTAATATCTTTTTTGCCTGCGGATTTAAAATTTGCTATCGGTGCATTAGCAGGCAGAATGGGTAGTACAGGGTTTGCTATTACTTCTCCGCCCAACGGTGCAGGTCCTTTATAATATGTACCGGCTGGATGTGTAACAGTGCCGTTTATTGCGCTGTTGCTGTATTTGCTTACAGATATATTGCCTTTAATATCAAGATTGCCCTGCAGTAAAAAACCATTACCTGCAGCAAATGCATTTTGGTTGTAGCCGCAGTTTTTACCTGCTGATGTTATATTGCCTTTTACAATATTGTTCCATGCAAGATTAATGATATTGGCGCTATGCATATCGCCATAAATATTTACGGGGCCTGTTGTTTTTATAGAATAATAACTTCCAACATTTCCTGAAAGTATTCTTGAATTGCTGTGTATCTCTACTCCATCATTTGCCGATGACCCATGATGGAAATCCTTAGAAGCAGTATCAGGATTTGCATATACTGCAAAATTTGATAATGGTATGTTTTGACCAAAACTTTGTATGTTGGCTAATAAAGCAGACAGTATAAAAAGACTTACATAATGGCTACGAATAATGTGTAAAAATTTTTTTTTCATGAGTAAGGTTTATTTACTTCAGTAATCCAATTAATAATGAATAAAATATTTATCACTGAGTGATAGTATTTTAGTTCTGCAAAAATCTGTTCCGGAGTTTTTCATAGAAACATGATCGTTAAATACATTTAAAGATCATGGTATAGAGCATTAGGCTTTGCTAAGGAAAATGGATATCTTGATCCTGTAATTTTGTACTGTACGAATAACGAATAAGTCAAAACTACTCTAAAAAAATTGGTTCTAAAATGAACAGGTAATTTTTATTTAGTATTCTGTCTGAACTCCCGCATTGGCGGGACAGGTTATGATTTATAAGATTAAATGATTTGCCTTTTGCTCGTTCTGTTTTATATTCCTGGCAATTTCAATAGAAAAATAAACTGCAGTAAATTTCTCATGGTAAATTAAATTGCATTCCTTCTTCAGCCATTGCATATTCAGAAACATTCTCATAATCTGATTGTAAATTTTTAAAGATATTATTGAGCAGTTCATCTGTATGAGACGGATCGTGATGTGCAATGAGCAGTTTTTTTGCGCGGCAAAATGATGCAAATAATAAAGCATCTTTCATGCTTGAATGACCCCATCCTTTTTTAGTTTGATATTCTGCATCTGTGTATTGTCCGTCATGATATAAAAGGTCTGCCCCTGCAGCAAGATCATAACCGGATATCCATTTCCTATCTTTTATCATTCCGTTACGGCCCAGTGCAGGTTCATGATCGGGGATATATGTAAACACAGATTGTTTACCCATGACCCTGAAACCTACTGTGGGACCAGGATGTATAATAAACCCGGACATTATTTTGAAATGATTTATTTGAAATGTATTGTTACCGATCTCATGAAAAACTAATTTACATGGAAGGTCTCGCAGCAGCACGGGAAATAATGGCGGCGAGAGATAACGGCTAAGCCTTGCACGAAGTGTTTGTGTTATGGTGGTTGGTCCCCAAAGATGTACTTCTTTACCAGGATCAAAAAAAGGGCTGAAAAATCCAAGACCAAGAATATGATCCATGTGCAGATGCGTTAATAAAACATCTACTCTTTTATTTGGATAATCATTTGAATTAAATTGTTGTATGCCTGAGCCTGCATCCAGTATTAATACATTGTCATCTTCCGAGACCATTACACAGGAAGTTCTGCTGCCATAATTTTTTGTTTCGGGGCCCGAGGTTTGAATGGAACCGCGAACACCCCATAAATTAACTTTCATGCTCTTTTACTTTCCAAAATATAGCCACTGCTCCTAAAAATTTATTTTCCCTGTTGATGATGGGATATGATGTCAGAGCGATCTTTTCAACTTCACCCTGCAGACTTTTTATCCAGAAAGATTTATGATATGGTAAAGCATCATGTAATGTTTTTACAAGCGGTAAATCTTCAGGAAGAATAGGTTTATGAGATTCATCAATGGGTGTAAATATTACAGACCATTCTTCTACAGGCATTTCTCCTGTTTCTTCAAATCGCTTACCCAGTACTTCTTCAGCAGGTGTATTATAAAAGATAAGATTGCCAATTGTATCTATAATAAAAACCGGAACAGAAAGGCAATCTGCTAACTGACGGTTTAAAATTATTTCTATTTCGTATGATGGCATACAGTAAATTTCGCAGTAATCGTTATGCTAAATGTATATATTATTTAACGGATGAATGATATTGCTATGTACTGAACAAAAAAAATATTTTATTTATGATCTGTTTATGAATAACCTTTCAATTAAATTACGCAATAGATAATAGAATTA
>JBDTLW010000029.1:0-9459 GCA_039934575.1 Parafilimonas sp.
TTCATTATCTGGTGCGTGCCTTCAATATTTACAACGCTGGTGTGTCCTTGCGGAATAAGAATTGATACGTGTTTCATACAACAATATTTTTTTCTGAAGCGGGATTTTAAAGATTTTCAATCTGCCTAATTCTCCGTTCAGGTATTAATAGCAAACATAAAAAACATTTTTGTCGTAATCAACCCCTTACATTGGCGTATTTGCACCGCTTATAATTTATTTACTAATTATATGTTTGTCTTTCAAATTATAAGAATGAAGATGAAATAGTGTGCATGGCAAAAGCAATTTGATTTATTTGAAATATTTTCAAGCCTTGTTTCTTGTCCCTCTCCTTTGGAGTTGAGGTGAGGTCTAATTATAAAAACAAAATTTATGTTTAAGAACGCAAAAACATTCAGCAGTTTTTCTGTGAACGATCTGCAGAAAGCAAAAGAATTTTATAGTAAAATACTTGGGGTAGATGTATCTGATAACCCGATGGGATTAATTGAGCTGCACATTGCAGGCAGCAATAACATCATGGTATATCCCAAACCAAATCATGAACCGGCAACATTTACAGTACTGAATTTTCCTGTTGATGATATTGATAAAACTGTTGATGAATTAACAGAAAAGGGTGTTGTATTTGAACAGTATGATTTTGCTGAAATTAAAACAGATGAAAAGGGAATTTCCCGCGGTGATGGCGCTGAAGGAGGACCAAATATTGCCTGGTTTAAAGATCCTGCAGGAAATATTTTATCTGTAGTTGAAGAGAAATAATTTATGAACCTGCTGCTCTGCGAAGTCTCCGGACTTCGCAGCATTATGCGCCAAGTCTCCAGACTTGCAATTATTAAACATAGAAAAATTTGATATGAATACTATAACATCTGAATTAAATACAGAAGAATTATTTGCATCGCTCGATGAAACATGGTCAATTTTTGTTGATCTTATTTCATCAGCAGATACAAACGCTATCAACACAATTCCTTTTAAAGATTGCTGGACGATTGCGCAGGTAACTATTCATGTTACAAAATCTAATAAAGCAATTATGCAGGCATTGAACATGGAAGGCAAACCTGCAGAAAGAGATCCTGAAGCAACTGTTCCGAATCTTAAAAAAATATTTTTAGACTTTGATGCAAAATTTCAGTCGCCTGATTTTATTGTTCCGGAAAAAGGTATTTATAATAAAGAAGAAATTATTGAATCACTTAAAAGATCACTTGAACAATTACAGGAATTACGCAACAAAGTAAATCTTACAGAAATTATTAGTCTGCCCATATTTGGCGAGATAACAAAACTCGAATTACTGCATTTTGTATTATATCACACAACAAGGCATATTCATCAGTTAAAAAATATTATTAAGAAGCTTAATTAATAAATTAAAAACAAAAATTAAAACTATGACACAGATAAATGCTTACATAGGTTTTAACGGCAAATGCCGTGAAGCAATGAATTTTTATAAGGAATGTTTAGGCGGCGAATTAGTGCTGCAAACCATTGGCGAGTCGCCAATGAAAGAGCATTGCGCCGCAGGAACGGAAGGACAGATTTTGCATTCATCATTAATGCGCAATGATGTATTATTATTAATGGGCACTGATATGGTTGGACCAACTGGTTATACGGAAGGAAACAACATTGCATTGTCTTTAAACTGCAGCACAGAAGAAGAGATCAATACTTTTTTTTCTAAATTATCTGAAGGCGGAAAAATATTTCAGGAAGTAAAGCCGCAATTCTGGGGTTCGCTCTTTGGAATGCTTACAGATAAGTTTGGAATTAACTGGATGCTTAATTATGAAATGCATCAGCAAAAAAAATAAAATATAATAATAAAGCTAAAACTGCAAACGCAAATGATTTGTATTATAACATACAATTCATCTAAATAAAACTTTATGAAATGAGCCAAAAGAAAACTTCATAACAACCGAAATGTTTATGGACGAATTCCATAGCTTGTCCTGATTCCTCGGGATGGCAATTGAAAAAAACAAAAAATAAACACATGAAAAAAACAAAAATAATTTACTGGATTAGTACAGGAATTCTGGCGGCATTTCTTTTATCAGGCGCATTTTTTATCAATAGCAAAATGGCAATTGATGGCATGCATCATCTTGGTGTGCCTGAATGGTTCAGATGGGAATTAAGCATTGCTCATATTATAGCAGGATTTTTGCTTATTCTGCCTGTTGGCAATCGTATAAAAGAATGGAACTATGTTGCGCTTGGTATAGATTATATTTCTGCTACCATTGCTTATCTTTCAATTGATGGCGCAGGGTTAACTTCGTTTATACCTGTTGTTGATTTTGTTTTATTAATTGTGTCTTACATTTCTTATCATAAATTACATAAAGTTTTTAAATAAAGAATATGCGTAAAATTATTGTTTCTAATCTCATGTCAATTGATGGTTATTTTGAAGGCATGAACCAGGATCTAAGCTGGTTTATGGTTGATGAAGAATTCTTTGAATATGCAAGAAATCTTTTGCAGGAAGTGGATACAATCTTATTTGGTCGTATTACTTACGAACACATGGCTGCCTACTGGCCCAATACAAAAGATGATGATGCAGTGATAACAGAAAAAATGAACAGCCTGCAGAAAATAGTATTTTCAAAAACACTTGAAAATGCTGAATGGAATAATTCAAAAATTATTAGCGAACATATTACGGATGCAATAAAAAAACTGAAACAAGAGCCAGGCAAAGACATGGTAATATTTGGAAGCGGCACTATAGTTTCTGAGCTTACACAATTAAAATTAATTGATGAATACAGGCTGATAGTGAACCCCATAATTTTAGGCAATGGAAACCCTTTATTTAAAAGCATAAATGAATCACTCAAATTAAAGCTGGTGAATGTAAAAGCGCTTAAGTCCGGCGTAGTTATTCTTTCTTATCAGCCGGAAAAATAATTTTATGCTGCATGTAAATGACAGGACCAAACAACAAAATTTTTTTTTGATATTGATGCTTGGCGCATTAAATACTATTACGCCATTTTCAATTGATATGTACCTGCCAGCGTTTCCAAAAATTGCTTCTGATCTGCATACAACCATTCAAAATACTGCGCTTTCTGTTTCAACTTATTTTTTAGGTTTTGCTATTGGACAAATTTTATACGGTCCTTTACTTGACAGGTTTGGACGTAAAAAGCCTTTATATACAGGTCTTATTTTATACATAATTGCAACGATCATCTGCACTGTTCCAGGCACAATACATGCATTGCTGATATTAAGATTTTTGCAGGCATTAACCGGTTGTGTGGCATCTGTTGCAGCAATGGCAATGGTGCGGGATTTTTTTCCGCCTGATAAAAGCGCTTCTGTTCTCTCGCTGCTTATTTTAATTCTCGGCGCTTCACCCATGCTGGCGCCCACAGCAGGCAGCTTTGTAATGATGGCATTTGGATGGAGATATATTTTTGTATTGCTTGCATTGGTTGCATTTGTAATATTAATTTTTGTTTTTTTCTTTTTACCAGAAGCACAACCGCCTGATACATCTGTTTCTTTAAAACCTAAGCCAATTTTAAAAAGCTTTACAAGTATTTTGCTGCTGCCTCAGTTTTATGTTTTTACATTGGCAGGCACTTTTTCTTTTTCAGGATTGTTTGTGTATGTGGCAGGCTCGCCCGCAATATTTATGGATGGTTTTCATGTATCAGCAAAAGTATATGGCGGTATTTTTGCCTTGCTTTCCGTTGGCTTTGTAGGCAGCAGTCAAATGAATCATTTGCTTACACGCAAATATAAAAGTGAAGAAATTTTAAGAGTAACATCCATCATTCAAACAACGGCAAGCCTCTTGTTTTTTATTGGGGTAATGAATGCCTGGTATGGTTTAACCGCAAATATTATTTTCATTTTTATTATTTTATCGTGTGCCGGATTAACCTATCCGAATGCTGCAGCTATTGCTTTAGCTCCTTTTGAAAAAAATGCTGGCAGCGCATCTGCTTTACTTGGTTTTATTCAAATAGGTATTGGCGGTTTAATATCATCTTCTGTTGGATTTATGCATGCAAAAGGCAGCTTGCCGGCATCGGTTATGATGGCAATAACTTCTGCAATCGGTTTAATAATTTTAATGCGGGGCAGGAATGTTGTTGTTGAAAATATGCATACTGTTTCGGAATTAAAAACAGTACCACATCATTAAAAATCAAGCGAATTTTTTACGGGTAAATTTGGAATTAAATGGATTGTAAACTATACCGAAAGATAACGTATCAACAAAGATTAAAAACAGGCTGAATAAATTTGAAATGCTTATGCAACTTTAAGTTTATTCAGTTTGCTCTTGTCAAACTTATTGTTTGCATATTCCAGGGTTACATGTAGTTCTTTTTTATTACTGCCCGGCATTTCAAACATGGCATCGGTAAGAATATGTTCGCAAATACTTCTTAAACCTCTTGCGCCAAGCTTAAACTCCAATGCTTTCTCCACCATAAAATTCAGCACTTCTTCATCAACAGTCAGCTTCACTCCTTCCATTTCAAACAACCTTGTGTATTGCTTCATCAGGCTGTTTTTAGGTTCAGTTAAAATATCTCTTAATACTGCGGCATCTAATGGGTTGAGGTGAGTAATCACCGGCAGACGGCCTAACAATTCAGGTATTAACCCAAAAGAACGTATGTCTTGTGCATTTACAAACTGCAATAAATTTTTACGTTGATTTTCCTGGTCTTCTTTATTTACATTAAAGCCAATAGCATTGGTATTAATACGGCGCGCAATAATTTTATCAACGCCATCAAAAGCACCTCCGCAAATGAAAAGAATATTGGTAGTATTTAATTTTATCATCTTTTGTTCAGGGTGTTTTCTTCCACCTTGCGGAGGAACCAATACTTCAGTTCCTTCAAGCATTTTTAATAAGCCCTGCTGCACACCTTCACCGCTTACATCACGTGTAATTGATGGGTTATCGCCCTTGCGTGCTATCTTATCAATTTCATCAATAAATACAATTCCTTTTTCAGCAGCCTGCACATCATAATTGCAAACCTGCAATAAACGTGTAAGCATGCTTTCCACATCTTCACCCACATACCCTGCTTCAGTAAATACGGTGGCATCTACAATAGCGAAAGGAACATTTAAAAGCCTGGCAATAGTTTTTGCAAGAAGCGTTTTACCCGTTCCTGTTTCGCCAACCATAATGATATTGCTCTTGTCAATTTCAACATCATCCGCCTGTTGTTTACGTGTTATTCTTTTATAATGATTATACACAGCAACAGATAAAATCTTCTTTGCATCTTCCTGCCCAATTACATATTGATCAAGATAATTTTTTATTTCGATGGGTTTGCGAATGTTGAACTTATATTGGGTAGTACGATTTTCATCTCTTACCTGCAATTCCTGCATGATAATTTCCTGTGCATGTTCTACACAGTTTTCACAAATATGTCCTTCCTGACCGGCGATGAGAATTTTAACTTCGTCACGGCTGCGACCACAAAAAGAACAATGCAGGTTTGATTGTTTTGCCATTTTATTAAATAAAAATAATACTTAAATGCAAAAGCAAAGGTAAAACCAATTTGTAAAACCTTTGCTTTATTATCTCTTAATAAAAAATAAGTGTCTTAAAGCTTATCTACGATATCATCTGCAATACCATATTCTACTGCCTCTTTGGCATCCATCCAGTAATCACGATCAAAATCTTTTAGAATACGCTCGTAAGATTTTCCGGTATTATCTGCAAGAATTTGCGCGCTTATTTCTTTAGTACGCTGCATTTGTTTTGCATGAATTTCTATATCAGCACTTGTGGCCTGAAAATAACCGCCAATGCTTGGCTGGTGAATCATTACTTCTCCGTGAGGATATATAAGACGTTTTCCTTTTACACCACCACTTAATAAAATAGAGCCCATGCTTGCAGCAAGACCCATACATATTGTAATAACCGGCGATTGTATCATGCGCATGGTATCGTAAATAACCATGCCGCTGGTAACTACACCACCCGGACTGTTGATATAAAATTTAATTTCTTTACCTGGTTTATCTGCATCAAGCAAAAGCAATTTACTTACTACATCACGTGCAGATTTATCTTCTACTGCACCCCATAAATAAACAGCCCTGTTCTTCAAAAAAAGCTGTTCCATTTTTTTCATCAGGTAAGGCGATTGCTCTGGCTTTTCTTCTTTCTGCGGATCTTCTTCTTCATCGTTTAATCTTATCGGATATTTTAAATCAATCATATTACTAAGTTTGTATTTTATAATTATTTATTCGATAGTTTATTTATTCGATAGTTTTTTCTTCGTACTTCTTACCTCGTACCTGCATATTACTTATTTTCCTTTCGGGGATTTGTTACCAACACTTCATCTACTACACCATAAGCTTTGCTTTCATCAGCAGTCATCCAGAAATCACGGTCGCAATCTGCTTCAACTCTTTCTATTTCTTTTTCTGTATGGTGCGCAATAATAGCATACAGCTCATGTTTAATTTTTTTGATCTCTTTTGCTGTAATCGCAATATCAGTTGCCTGCCCGCCAATAGAGCCAAAGGGCTGATGCAACATAATGCGGCTATGTTTTAAAGCGCTGCGTTTTCCCTTTACACCTGCACACATTAAAATGGCGCCCATGCTTGCCGCCATACCTGTACAAATGGTAGATACATCGGGACTAACAAACTGCATCGTATCGTAAATACCAAGACCTGCATACACACCGCCACCGGGGCTGTTGATATACATTTGAATATCCCTTGTTCTGTCTGTACTGTCAAGAAATAAAAGTTGTGCTGTTACTATGTTGGCAACATAATCATCAATCGGTTCACCCAAAAATATGATACGGTCCATCATAAGCCGGCTGAATACATCCATGCTGGCAACATTAAGCGGGCGTTCTTCAATTATATACGGTGTAAGATTGGTAATGCTGTGCTGTTTAAAACTGTGAATAGTGTTTGAACTTATCCCTCTGTGTTTAACGGCGTATTTTTCAAATTCTTTTCCAAAATCCATAATTATATTTATTTAAAGCGTTGAAGATAAACAGAAACGATGTTTGACCAAATTCTGTGCAAAATAAAGTTTTGAGACAAAAGGTCATAATAAATTGATACGGCGGGTGCAATTAATTAATTTACTTTTGGTACAGCAACGATCTTATCATTTTTTATAATTTTTTTATGGGACCGGAAAGCCAAAAAACAAACAGTGTAAATACAGACGGAAATGCTTCGCTGATTTCTGCTAAAACACTTGAAAAAATTACAGCTAATCTCCAAAATACTTTGTGGCTTGGAGTAATTACCGGCATTACCGCAGTTGTTGGTTATTCGCTTACAATAGCCGGTGGCTGGAAAATGCTTTTTCTTTCTATTTTAATAGCTGCAGCATCATATATGTCGGGTTTTTTTTTAGGATTTTTATTTGGCATTCCTAAACGCATCAGCGATACTTCTACCCAAACTGCCTATAACCTGAATACTAATCTTGTTGATATTTCTGACTGGCTTACAAAAATTATAATTGGTTTGGGATTGGTAGAAATTAAAACAATACCCGGCTACCTGCAGGCAATTGGCACCTACATTCAAAAAGCAACTAATGGCGAAGAATCAGTAAAGATATTTTCCGTATGCTGCATTGTTTACTTTGCCATATTCGGATTATATTATGGATACAATTATATGCGCCTGTTTCTGTCAGGTCAGTTTAAAGAAGCCGATGATAACCTGCTGAAAAAGGAAGCACAGCTTTCTATGAAAGGCGAAGAATTAAAACAACAAAATCTTGTGCCGGATAATATTGATGCCTCTGCATCGCAAACAATTAATGAATACAATCAATTGCTGAAAACCGTAAAAACAGAAAGTGATTACACATTTGACGACTGGTATTATAAAGGTATAGAAGCCTATAATAAGCAGGACTATAATAAAACAATTGTGTATATGAAGAATGCGCTTGAAAAGAATTTGAAATCTATCAATTCGCCGGATGCTTATTTGTATGTAGGACTTTCTTATTATAATCTTGCCGTGTATGATAAAGCCATTGATGCCAACAATAGTGTTATTAATAATTATCCTGATTATCCTTCACTCTATTTAGCCCATTACAACAGCGGCGTATATTTTGGGCAGATTCAGCAGCATGAAAAGGCTTTTGAAGAATATAATACAGCTATACAGTTGAATGATACCTATACCAATTCATGGAATAATAAAGGCTATGAAGCAATAAATCTTGGCAAGTATGATGATTCGATTGAAGCATTAAACAAAGCCATAACGCTTGAGCCTGCAAATTCCAACGCATGGTTTAACCGCGCCTGCGCCTATAGTTTTAAAAATGACAAATCAAACATGCTGGAAAATCTGAAAAAAGCCATACAGCTAAATCCTTCTTTTAAGGTACAGGCAAAAACAACTTCGTGGTTGCAGAATTTTAAAGATGATGAAGATTTTAAAAAGGTGGTGGAGTGATGGAAATTCCCTGTTTTATGGGATTATATCACAGTGATTTTATATATCAAAGATTTTAATTTTCACCTCCCAAAAAACCTTGTCTTTTTCGTATAGATTTTTGATCTTTTAATTGCTGTTAATACAAAATCAATAATCAACTTTGTGTGAGAAATCTAATATCAACTTTATGACCACAACCTTTATCATTGCCGCTGTATGTTACCTTGCCGTTATTTCAATTGTTTTAGTAACATTCCGTTTTATGCGGGATAGAAATATGGCAGAAGCCGAATAAAGCAAAAGAGAAAATTCATAAAATATCTGTTGGTATTTTTTAAATGCATTTTTGCACAGTTAAAAACTGTGTATGAATGCTTCATATAAATTGAAGCATCATATTTTTTACCGTATATATACAACCTGTATTCTTCTTTAAAATCCCTATTCTTAGAAGCTGTTTAGAAATGTAAAATAAAGTTAACAGGGTAAAAAATTGAAACGTCATTCTAAAAAATTATTCGGTTGAACCGCAATCAAAAGATAATTGACGTGAAGCGGTATAAGGTGTAAGACACTTTTAAAGTGTCTTACACCTGTTCTCAACAAAACGTCATTGGCAACGATAGAGAGACATCTCTACGCATTAATAAGCATAAAAATACAGTGGAGATTTTTTTTGCTAATAATTGTTTTTAAAGGTCTCAATGAATACTTCGCAATTCTCTTCCGCCATTGCGGATTACAATGGCGTTCTAACCATTCCTGAATATTTTGTGTTCGATTCACAGACTGATTCGTTCCTCGCAGTGACGAACAAGTTCTGCAAATTATCATGCAGCATTAAAGTTGCAAACAGGCAAACACTATTTATGGCATGATTTTATTATTCTTTTTTTAAAATAAAAAATGAAAAAAAGTCTTAAGCAGTTATTAAACCCACTTGCAATAATTATGATGGTTGCTATAATG
>JBDTLW010000030.1:0-9442 GCA_039934575.1 Parafilimonas sp.
GTTTTGTAATTCACTACAACATTCCAAAATCAATAGAAAATTATTACCAGGAAACAGGGCGCGCCGGCCGTGATGGTTTGGAGGGAAAATGTGTTTTATATTATTCGCATAAAGATGTAAGCAAGCTTGAACATTTAATGCGTGATAAACCATTAAGCGAAAGAGAAGTTGGTGCGCAGTTGATAAACGAATCTGTTGCGTATGCAGAAAGTTCTGTTTGCAGAAGAAAAATTCTGTTACATTATTTTGGCGAAGAACGAGAAGAAGAAAATTGCGGCAACTGCGATAACTGTCTTCATCCGAAAGAAAAAATAGAAACAAAAGAGGAAGTAGTAAAAGCGTTGAAAGTAATTAAAGCGCTTGATGAGAAATTTACTGCAGAATATGTTGTAACGATAATCATTGGGAAACTAACGCCGCAAACAACCATGTTCAGGCATGAGAAATTTCCTGAGTTTGGTATTGGAAAAGATAAAGATGAACATTTCTGGAACAGTTTGCTAAGGCAGATGCTTCTTGGAAATATTATAAGAAAAGATATTGAAGAATATGGCTTGCTGAAATTTACAGAAGCCGGTGTTAAGTTTATGAAGAAGCCAACTTCATTCAAGATTGTTTTAAACAATTTGTTTGAAGAAGCGAATGAAGATGATGATGAAGGCGAAGGCAGCGGCGGCGGTGCAGCGGCAGATGAAAAGTTGTATAATATGTTGAAAGAATTGCGCCAACATGAAGGCAAAAAGAAAAAGCTTCCGCCGTTCGTACTCTTTCTTGAATCATCATTACAGGATATGGCAACTATGTATCCAACCACATTGGCAGAGCTTGAAAAATGTTCGGGCGTAAGCAAGGGCAAAGCTTTAAAATTCGGGCGACCGTTTGTTGATATGATTGCCGGATATGTTGAAGAAAATGATATTGAAAAGCCCGATGATTTTGTAATGAAATCTGTTGCCAATAAAAGCAGCAATAAAATTTACATCATACAAAATATAGATAAAAAAATTCCGCTTGCAACTATTGCCCGCAATAAAGACCTGCGCATTGATGGTTTGCTTGAAGAAATGGAAACTATTGTAGCCAGCGGCACGCGTCTGAACCTGGATTATGCCATTGATGATATGAACCTTGATGATGTTGATAAAGATGAAATAATTGATTACTTTAAAAACTGCGAAGACTCTTCTTTACAGGTTGCGCAGGAAGAACTTGCTGATAGCGGCTATAACTGGGAACAGCTTAAAATAATGCGCATTAAATTTTTAAGCGAGTATGGGAATTAGTAGTTTCTTTTTCTAAAAATTTTAATTTCAAAAAATAAATATTCCTCCGCTGTTGCGGATTAGTGTCTTATGAAGAATACAGCATTCACACAAAAACATATTGCTCTTGGCGCAAAAATGGCTGAGTTTGCCGGCTATAATATGCCCATTAGTTATACCGGAATAAATGAGGAACATGCAGCCGTTCGCAACAATGCCGGCGTGTTTGATGTAAGCCACATGGGTGAATTTATTCTGAAAGGAGAACATGCTCTTGATTTGATTCAGCGAGTTACCACAAACGATGCTTCTAAAATTACAAACGGTAGAGCGCAATACAGCGCATTTACAAATAATGAAGCTGGTATTGTTGATGATCTTATTATTTATTGCATTGAAGAAAACAATCCCGCAAAGAGCGGGACAGGCGTGTATATGCTTGTTGTAAATGCAGGCAATATTGAGAAAGACTGGAACTGGATTACTGCACATAATACAAACAATGCGGAGCTGCATAACATCAGCGATAAAACATGTTTGCTTGCAATACAGGGACCCAATGCAACAAAGATTTTACATTCACTTACAGACATAGACATTCTTAATTTAAAATATTACACGTTTGTAAAAGGAGAATTTGCAGGCGTTGATAATGTACTTATCAGCGCAACCGGTTACACTGGCGCCGGCGGCATAGAAATTTATTTTGAAGATAAAAATGATGATGCCGATAAAATATGGAAAGCTATTTTTGAAGCAGGAAAATCATCCAATATAAAATCTATTGGTCTTGGCGCAAGAGATACATTGCGTTTGGAAATGGGCTTCTGTTTATATGGAAATGATATTGATGATACAACATCACCATTAGAAGCGGGATTAGGCTGGATCACAAAACTGAATAAAGAATCTTCATTCACTGCAAAAGAAATTTTACAACAACAAAAAGCAGAAGGCATTAAAAGAAAACTTGTAGGTTTTGAAATGATTGATCGCGGCATACCGCGTCATGATTATATAATTAAAGATGCTGATGGAAACGTTATTGGAAAAGTTACCAGCGGTACGCAATCACCATCACTTGGCAAAGCAATAGGGATGGGTTATGTTGATATGAATAATGCTGCATTAGACAATGAAATTTTTATAGATATACGCAACAATCCTATTAAAGCAAAAATTGTAAAGATGCCGTTCGGTTAAGCTGGTGTCTGTACATCCGAAGGATGTCTGACACCGGCAAAAAGAAGTTAACTAACGTAAGTGTCCGGCATCTACCCTTCCCATTTCCCCGCACCCATTCTTATCACTTCATAATCATCATTTGTACAATCAATAACGGTTGATGGAATCATGCTGCCAATGCCGCCATCAATTACAATATCAACAAGGTTTTTAAAATTTTCATACATCAATTCAGGATCGGTATATTCTTCAACCATTTCTCCGGGCAACGATGCTGATAAAAGCGGATGCTGTAATTGCAGCACAATTTCTCTTGCAATATTATTATCCGGAATGCGCAAACCAATCGTGCTCTTTTTGCTTTGTAAAATTTTTGGAACCTGTTTACTTGCGGGTAAAATAAAAGTATAAGGTCCCGGCAAATATTCTTTGAGTGTTCTGTATAACGGTGTAGAAATTCCTTTTGTGTATTTGCTTAGATCGCTCAGGTCATAACAAATAAAACTTAACTGCGCTTTTTGCGACGAAACATTTTTTATTCTGCAAATTTTTTCGATTGCTTTGTGTTGAAAAATATCGCAGCCTAAACCGTAAATAGTATCGGTGGGATAAATAATTACACCACCATCAAGCAAACATTCTGTAACTGTTTTTATATGATGATTATTTGGATTGTCAGAATGAATATGTAATAACATACAGAAATTTTTAATAAAAAGAATTAGCAACAATTAAGGCTAAGTTAGAAAAATTCGTCTTTATTTTTACTGATGTCATTGAAAGTATCCAAACGAATTATTCCAGCAAAGCAACCTGTATATCTTGAAGGACCAAAAAGCCGCGGATATGAATTTTTATTCAGCATTAAAGTATGGATGCAGTTTGTGAAAGGTTTTCGCAGCCTGCATTTTATCGGCCCTTGCATTACTGTATTTGGCTCGGCAAGATTTAAAGAAGATCATATTTATTATGCAAAAGCAAGAGAAATTGGTAAGCACATTGCAGAAATAGGTTTTACAACTATGACCGGTGGCGGACCTGGAATAATGGAGGCTGCAAACCGCGGCGCTTATGAAAATGGGGGCTTGTCTGTTGGTTGTAATATTAAATTGCCGTTTGAGCAAAAGGAAAATAAATACGTAAACAAAAGCATTACCTTCGATTATTTTTTTGTAAGAAAAGCTTTGCTCATTAAATACTCTTATGCGTTTGTTTGCATGCCCGGAGGCTTTGGAACAATGGATGAATTTTTTGATGTGCTTACTTTAATTCAAACAAAAAGTATAACACAGTTTCCGGTTATTTTATTTGGTAAAGAATATTACAAAGACCTGGCAGAATTAATGGATGATATGGTAAAAGAAGGCACAATTAATCCTGAAGATCTTGAATTGGTTTTAATTACAGATAGCGTTGAAGATGCCATGAAACATATTCGCACGTATATTACCGGGAACTATAAAATAAAGGAGCGAAAAAAATTATGGTGGCTGTTGGAAAAAAATTAGCATCTTTTCTAACTGAACAAATACTCCACATCTTCTTTGGTAAGCGCTTTTACAAATGAGGTATCATCTGTAATAAGATCAGCGGCAAGCGCACGTTTGCGTTCTTGCAGGGTTATAATCTTATCTTCTACTGTGTCCTTACATATCATGCGGTAAGCAAAAATATTTTTGGTTTGACCAATGCGATGTGTGCGATCAATTGCCTGTTGTTCTACTGCAGGATTCCACCATGGATCAACGATGTAAACATAATCTGCGGCAGTTAAGTTTAAACCAACACCACCGGCTTTTAATGAAATAAGAAACACGCGGCAGTTTTCATCAGTCTGAAAAAGCGTAATTGCTTTTTCCCGATCAGCAGGCGAAGTGCTTCCATCAAAATACGCATAACTGATACCCAGCTCATTCATCCTTTCTTTTATCAATGCAAGCATACCAAGAAACTGAGAAAACACAAGCGCTTTATGATCACCAATATTCTCTGAAATTTCTCTGCCCAGTTCTTCCAGTTTTACAGAAACATTCGGATACTTTTCATCATCGTTAACAATGGAAGGACTGTCACAAATTTGCCGCAGCTTCATCAAACCCTGTAAAATAGTAAGCTGTGATTTATTTGCGCCCTTTTCTTCAACAACGCCTAAAATTTTATCACGAAAATCATTTCGGTATGCATCATAAATTTTGCGTTGCTCTTCTCCCATTTCACAATACAAAACCATTTCGCTTTTTTCAGGTAGATCTTTTGCAACCTGCTCTTTTGTTCGTCGCAGAATAAATGGATATAAGAGCTTCCGCAAATGCGCTTTCTGATCTTTCTCCCCAAATTTATCAATCGGTATAGCAAATTCCTGGCGAAAAAATTCCATACTGCCCAGCATACCCGGGTTTAAAAAATTCATCTGCGCATAAATATCAAACGTATTGTTTTGCAACGGCGTACCGCTCATGCACAAACGATTTTTTGCATTCAGCAAACTTGCTGCTTTGGTTACTTTGCTTTGTGGATTTTTTATTGCCTGGCTTTCATCAAGCACCACATAATCAAATTCTGTTTCAGCAAATAATTGTATATCACTTCGCAAAGTGCCATACGTGGTAATTACCACATCAGCATTATCAAATAGATTAAGTTGCTGTGAGCGCATGCTGCCATGATGCACATACCAGGTGAGTGAAGGTGTGAATTTTCTTATTTCATTCTCCCAGTTAAACATTAATGTTGTTGGACAAACAACCAATGCCCGCAACCTGCCATTTACTTTTTTATAATGATGCAAAAAAGATAAAGCCTGCACCGTTTTACCCAAACCCATATCATCTGCAAGAATGCCGCCCCAGTTTACTTCGCTTAAATAATTCAGCCATTGAAAACCTGAAACCTGGTATGGGCGCAATATGCTGGCAAGATGTGCGGGCGGTTCAATTTGTTTTACAGTATGATTTTCTTTAAGCCGTTCATATTTTTCTTCCAGCTTAAAAAATAATTCTTCTTCATTGCGCTGCGCATACAATTCTTCAATAACACCAAAATGATATTTACTTAATTTAATGTTGCTTGCTTTTCCCTCTCCTACTGCAAACAACATAGAATATCTTCTTATCCAGTCTTCGGGTAAAATACCAAGAGAGCCATCTCCCAATGGGACAAACTGCTGTTTATTTGCAAGCGCATTTTTTACGTCAGCAACAGTAATTTTCTGCTCGCCAAAATGAATATCAATTTTTGCATCAAACCAATCTGTATTGCTGCTTATAAAAATTTTGGTTGATGGCTTTGCTGTATTAAATCTGAATTTTTTCAGTGCATCAAAACCATATACTGGAATATTCATTTCCCGTATAGCATCGGCAAATAAAAAGAACCAGTTATTCTTTAATACATCATTGCCTTTTAATGCCAGCGTATCTGCTTCTGTATGTATAAATGATGAATGAAGATTCTCAATTTTTTTTATCAGGATCTTTTCTGCTTCTGCATTGCGATGAATGATAAGAAGTTTGCCTGCAGATGGCACAATGATTCGTTCTTTATCTTCCTGCTTTACATCATAACCGTTATAATTAAAGAATGGCTGAAATAAAAGATACTCGCCTTTTTCTTTTATCATCAGGCGCATTTCAGGTCGAAGATTTCTTAATTCTTCTTTTTGAATACCGCTGAACTGAACATCATATAATTTAGTAAGCGGTAAAATAAATTCAGCGAGTTGCTTGTTCCAGTCTTCTTCTGCAATTACTATTTTGCCTTTATTTAAAAAACGCTCTGCTAATAAAACATCTTCTGTTTTTTGCCACAAATAAAATGTATTCTCATGTTGAAATATCAGCGGTGAGGCAATAATATTTTCTTCAAGCGGCACTACCGTATTCAGCAGTTTTACAAAGCATTTTATTTCATATTCATTATCGTTATGCGCTATACTAAACTGCGGCTGTATATATTGGTTTGATAAAACAGCAGCTTCAAGATTTGCTGTTATAAAATTTTTGTGCTGCGGCAGCATAAATGCAAAATTGCTTTCGCTTATTTCAGAAAATAATTTTTTGTATTTGGGCAGAAGATATTCAATAATCAGTTGCCTCGTTTCTTCAGGCAGGTCATCGTTTTGCTGCGTGATGTTTTCCCAAATACCGCTGAATGGTGAATTGCGGTTTAAATATCGCGTAACTTCAGAAGGCAATAGTTTGCGTAAATACTGAATGAGCATTTTATCATCTTCATCCAGGTCTTCTGTAGTTACAAATTTTGTAAGATCAAGCCGTTCTGTTTTACCTGTAAATTCTTTGTGCTCATCATTCGCCTCACCTTTAATTGCATCAGCCTGTATAAAAGGATATTGCTGCGCATCATACCGCAACACAACACCAAGTTTTTGATAATGTAATTCTGCAGGCGTTTTTTCTTCAACCAATACTTCTCTTTGTATTGGCATTAAAAATGGTTTTCTTTCTGATACAGGCGGCGCAATAATACGCTTTATAGAAGGATCGAGAACACGCAAAAAAGGTTTTCCATCACGATAAGTAAATTCAAATTTTCCATCTATATCATCATCTGTTGAATAGCCATATAATGCAAGCAGTTTATTTTTTTCGCGGTCACGGTTGCTTATTGTATCAAAAAAAGAAGAACCATAACTGTTATACAATTGAAGCAGCACAATAGTTTTATGTACGCACAACGGATATTTTGTTTCTGAATTGCAATTGCAGCTTGTATCTAAATTGCGTTCATCATTACGGCGAAACTGCAAAGAAAAATCTTCGCCTTCATAAATTACTTCTGCCTTTATCACATCGTTTGCCGCTTCAAGAATAGTTGCTTTATTACCGCGCAGATAATCTTCGGCAATAGACACTGCTTCCGGCGATGAAAGCATTTTTATAGAGCGGATCTCCAGTTGTTTTAATTTTACAACGGTATGCTTTTGCTTAAATGCTGTATCTGTTTCACCTAACTGATTGTTGTCAATCAATTCCTGCAAGCGAAACAAAGCTGCTGCTTCGTGCCGGCAAATATCTCCTAAATTGTACGGGCAACTGCAGCGCAGCGAAATGGTTTGAATATTATTATAACGGCTTAAATAAACTTTATAGAAAGTGGTGTACGAATCATCTCTTACCCGAAATACTACGGCACCAATTAAGTCGTCTATTTCAATTGTTTCAACATAACCGGAAGAAAATATTTTTTTGCCACGGCGTATCACTTCATCTGTGCCGTTATTGTATATGTATTTAATTAACTGTGGTAAAGCCAAACTAATGTATGATTTAAGATGTTAGATGTGCGATTTCTGATATTGAGTCTGAAAAAAGCAAGCTGCAAAAATAAACCAAAGCAATGAGTATATCAAGCCTATAGAAACGTTAACAATCAGTTTAAGATTAGCGAACAATTAATGCGCCATTATCATATTGCGGTAATACGTTGGCAACATCTGGGGTAACGCAGTATTCAAGATCTTTTTCAAGCCCGTACGACGCAAGTCTGTGCCAGTGAGTGGTTTTGCGAATAAGGCTATACAGATCTTTGCGGTGTAATTGATACATGTCTTCTGCCATCATGCTGCTGTCGCAATGAATAGTAAAATATTTTTTTATTTTACTGATAACAGCGCCAGCAAATAATGTGTCTTCCAGGTTAAACCTGTCTTTCCATGCAGAGCAGCCAAGAATAATATTTTTATTAGATGATGCAAGATGATCACAAACGGCAGAGAGATTAGGAAATGTGCCGGTAATAACTTCTGAAGCATTTTTATCCAATGCCATGTGTAAAAGTTTTGTACCGTTTGTTGTTGTGAGCACTAAAGTTTTTCCTTCAATAAAACTGCGTGGATATTCTGCAGGCGAATTGCCATGTTGAAGTCCTTCAATTATTTTTCCGTCACGCTCACCGGCAGTTATTGCATGTAATTTTTTGCCGATCATAATGCAATCTTCAACACCGGCAACAGGAATAACTTTTTTTGCGCCGTTGTATAATGCCGAAGCAATGGTTGAAGTAGCGCGAAACACATCAATAATTACAACAACACTTTCTTCAACCTCATATAAATCTAACAGGCGCGGGGAAAGCAGAGTGTGCAAAACAGGCTTTTGCGGCATGGGAGCAA
Source organism: Parafilimonas sp. (assembly GCA_039934575.1). GTDB lineage: Bacteria > Bacteroidota > Bacteroidia > Chitinophagales > Chitinophagaceae > Parafilimonas. Next base: position 8,578 of record JBDTLW010000030.1, read on the forward strand.
ATATAGATGAAGAAAAGGCAAACTATTTAAGGAGATTTAGCTGGTATAAATCTTTTCGCCTGTCTTTAAGATTCGTAACACTGCCGTATTCCCGCAGCTCAGTTAATAAAGAAAGATCTACATCAGAAACAATTACAGTTTCTGTATTTGGGCTTGCTTCTGCTTTAATGCCATTAATAGGAAAAGCAAAATCGCTTGGTGTAAATACGGCAGATTGAGCAAACTGTAAATCCATATTATGAACCTTTGGCAAATTGCCCACATTGCCTGCAATAGCAACATAGCACTCATTTTCTACAGCTCTGGCCTGTGCACAAAAACGCACACGGTTATAAGCATTTTGTGTATCTGTCAAAAATGGAACAAATAATATTTGCATGCCCTGGTCTGCAAGTATGCGGGAGAGTTCAGGAAATTCAACATCATAACAAACAAGCACACCAACCGTTCCGGAATCAGTTTCAAAAACCTGCACTTTATCGCCTCCAATCATTCCCCATTCATATTCTTCAGATGGCGTTGGATGAATTTTATTATAGAAATCTATTTTCCCGTTTCTATGCAAAAAATAAGAAGCATTATATAGTTTTCCATCTTTCATTTCAGGCATGCTGCCACCTATAATATTTACGTTGTATGATACAGCGAGTTTACTTAAAGCCTCCACAATTGGTTGTGTAAAATAGGCAAGATTTTTAATGGCTTCGTGACCTGGCATGTGATTGAACTGACCCATCAACGGCGCATTAAAAAGTTCAGGCAATACAACAAAATCAGAGCTGTAATCACTCACTGCATCAATAAAATATTCTGCATGTTCCATTAAATCTTCAAGGCGGCTGTAAGGGCGCATTTGCCATTGTAT
>JBDTLW010000031.1:0-9378 GCA_039934575.1 Parafilimonas sp.
TGATTGCGTGAAAGGTATAACTGATGCAGCAAATGAAAAAATTTTACCTCACCCTTAATCCCTCTCCACGGGTGGAGAGGGAAAGTTCCATAGTTTACAATTTTAATTAGTTGGCTTTTTACTCCCCTTTAGGGGTTGGGGGCGCAGGATGTTGTAAAATAAATGTTTGACCAGGAAAAGCAAAATCAATTCCTTTTTCTTCAAACGCATCTAAGATGTCAAGATAAATATTCTGCTGCGTATCCATGTAAGTTTTATAATCAGAAGAGTTAATAAAATACAATGTTTCATACGTAATACTAAAATCAGCAAACGCAATAAGATGGCATCTGTCAAATGTTGTCTGCTTCTGTTTATTGATAATTTTTTCTATTATGCCAGGCAGGTCTTTTAATTTTTCATTGTTTGTATCATAGCGCACATTCATCTTAAATATTACACCGCGCCGCTCCATGCGTTTAATATTTTTTATGGTTGATTTTACAAGCTCGGTATTCGGCATAATTAATTGTTCGCCGGTAACAACTCTTATATGTGAAGTTTTTATGCCGATGTGCTCAACAGTACCGGTAATATTATTTACAGAAATAGTATCACCTATCTCAAAAGGCTTATCAAAAAATATTACAAAATAGCTGAACAGATCTGTAAGAATATTTTGCGCAGCCAATGCAATAGCAATACCGCCAATGCCAAGCCCCGTAATAATTGTGGTGATATTATAGCCAATATTTTCAATCAGCATTAAAATACCTGCAATCCATATAAGTGCTTTGGCGACAATCAGAATTCCGCTTAAATGTGTAATTCGTTCCGTTGATTCTTCTTTACGCTGCATATACAGCAGCACAGATAAATGAATTACATAATTAATGAAACGTATAAAATAATAAGCAGTAATTACAGCAATCGCAACTTTTAAAACATGCTCTGCATGAGGTGTAAAATTTAACTGGTCAATGATTGCATAAGAAACAGTAAAAAGCAAAAATGGAAGTATAAATTTTTCTGCGCCTGCTACAATTGCATCTTTAAGTTCTGATGTTGTATGCGCTGTAATTTTTTTTATTATGGCAATAATAAATTTTTTCAGGAGCTTAAAAATTATATAGATGCCAACTAACTCACCAAGCACAATTGCATACATACGTACGGCATTGTGCCACCATATTTGTTGTAAAAAATCCTGCATAAAAAGAATGCAAAAATATCTGCATTACATCATAATAAAAATTCTGTATTGCAACAATAAAATCTTTTGGGAGCTTTTTAAAAAAAGTAAAATAAAGTTAACAGAGTAAGAAATTGAAACGTCTTGCCAAGTGTCAAGCTTATGGCAGCATAAAGGAAAAAATTGAAATGACTGTTAGAGTTTGATTGATGATTGACATTTCTACGCCGGAGGTGTAAACTGTTTGTAGAAAAAAAATAATACATACGCCTTTGCCCCAGCGGGCAATCTAATTGCAATGACAAACTATTCAAATTATCAGGCTGCCCCGCTGGGGCAGGGTTTTTCTTCCTATATCAATGAATCTACAAACAGGTTGCACCTCCGGCGCAAATACACTTCTCTTTAATTTGAATTAATTAAATGCTGCTTTTAATATCTCTAATTTGACACATAGTTTCCATTGCAGGCTCGAAATAGGAACCTCGGAAAATTCATTGATAACAAATTTAAACAGCTTCTTACACTATTTTTGAACGCATACATGAATATAAATTTTAAGCGATCATTTATTTTATTTTTTGTCTTGCAAAATTTTATTGCCCAAGCACAGGAAAATTATCCGCAACATTATTTCAGAGATCCTTTAAATATTCCTATTCAGCTTGTTTCAAATTTTGGTGAGTTAAGGCAAGATCATTTTCACATGGGGCTTGATATAAGAACACAAACAAGAGAAAACCTGCGCGTGTTTGCTGCAGCCGATGGTTATGTAAGCAGAATTAAAATAGAGAAGTACGGTTATGGTAAAGCAATTTATATAACGCACCCGAATGGATATACAACATTGTATGGGCATCTGAATTCTTTTTATGATACGCTTGAAAAATATCTTAAAAACAAACAATACAAAGAACAAAAATGGGAACAGGATTTTGATTTGTCTGCGGGAATGTTTCCTGTAACCAAAGGACAATTTATTGCAAACAGCGGCAACACAGGAGGTTCGCAGGGGCCGCATTTGCATTTTGAAATACGCAATTCAAAAACAGGTGATAATATAAATCCTTTATTGTTTGGATTAGATGTGCCTGATAAAATTGCGCCGGTAATTTATGGCTTGTATTGGTACGACAGAAGATACAGCACTTATGTTGTGAAGCCGCAGCAAATTGCAATCATCAAAAAAAATAATGCGTACAACACCCAATCTAAAATTGTAAAAGTTGGTTCTCCATTGGTTACGCTTGGCATTCGCATGGAAGATTTGAATAATACCTCGCCATTTAAATTGGGTGTAAACCATGCTGCCTTGTACATGGATGATTCTTTGTTGTTTGAATTTAAACTTGATGAATTTTCGTATGATGATAGCCGCTATGTAAATGCCTGTATGGATTACATAAGATGGATAAAAAATAAACAAGGCATACAATATCTTTCCATATTGCCGGGCAATCAATTAAATATTTTTACAGCACTTGACGGCGATGGAGAAATTTTATTAAACGACACATCAACACATAAAATTAAAATTGAAGTAAGTGATGAAAATAATAATACAAGTGTTCTGAATTTTTTATTGCAGTATAGTGGCTCGCTTCAAACTAATTATGCGATGCCTGATAATGCAATTGTATGCCAGGCAAACGAAAAAAATAATATTGAAAGCGCTCATGCAAAAATTTATTTTGATGAAAATGCTTTTTATGATGCCTTACCTTTTAGCATTTCTGAAACGGCTTCAAATAATTCAAAGCAGGTTTCACCAACTATACATATAAGTGATTATACAATTCCGGTGCATGATGATTATAATGTTGCTATTAAAACTGATGCAGCCATCAATGAATCGCTGAAAGATAAAGTGATCATGCAATTGCAAAGCGGGCGATCATCAACTGCAGTACGCGGAATATGGCAAGGCGACTGGATGTTTGGCAGCTTTGACGAATTGGGCGATGCGCGTTTATTAATTGATACAATTGCACCTGTAATTGTTCCGGTTGGATGGAAAAATAATTCAGTATTTAAAGCGCAAAAAACACTTACCATAAAATGCACGGATGATATAAGCCGCATTGCAAATTTTACGGCAACACTCGATGGCAACTGGCTGATGTTTGCAAAAAAGAATGATTATTTTACTTACACATTTGATGAGCATTGCGCTACGGGCAATCATACATTAATAATAAATACAACAGATGTTGCAGGCAATGTTGCAACGCAAACATTTAATTTTACAAAACAATAATGCTTTATGATAACACTTACAGTCGGAATGAAAGCGCCTGCTTTTAAAGGCAAAGATCAAAATGAGAAAATAGTTTCGCTTGCAGATCATAAAGGCAAAAAAGTTGTTTTGTTTTTTTACCCGCAAGATGATACGCCAACGTGTACAATCGAAGCCTGTAATTTAAGAGACAATTATGCGCTGTTAAAGAAAGAAGGTTTTGAGGTGGTTGGCGTAAGTCCTGATGATGAGAAAAGCCATAAAAAATTTGAAGTGAAATTTAATTTGCCATATACATTAATTGCAGACCCAAATCATAAGATTATTGATGCGTATGGTGTGTGGGGAGAAAAACAATTATATGGAAGACATTATATGGGCTTGCATCGCACTACATTTTTAATTGATGAAAAAGGTATCATTCAAAAAGTTTACTTAAAGCCGCGCAATAAGCAACACGCAGAAGATATTGTAAAGTTTTGGAAAGAAGAGAAGATGGATAAATGATACATGACAATATCTTACGCTCGATAGGTATTCTTTAAATTCTGCGTTCCAAAACGCAAATTTTATATAAGTTTTGCGTTTTCAAACGCAATTTTAATGAGTTCAAGATTAGAGAAGAATATCTACTCAAAGCTGTCCAAACAAAAAACTATTTTATTATTAGAACCAAGCAATGCGGCAAAACAACATTGATTAAAGCTGTGGTTGAAAAAGTGAACAAGCCAATTTTTGGGTATCTTCAATTCTATCATTTATGAAAAGTTGGTTACTTACAATCGGGTTAATATTTCTTATTGCGCTTGAAATATTAAGAGTCTATTTTATCATGCCGTTTCCCGGAAGCCAACATGCAAACACAATTCATCTTGCTTATTTTATTGATAAAAATATATGGTGGCTGCGGCTGATTGGTTTTGCAATCGTCATCATTCCGTTATCACATGTGCTGAAATACAGTAAGGTTTGGAGAAAAATTTTATTGCTGTTAATTGTAATTCTTTATTGTTTCATTGCTTATGAATTCAACTTTAAATTTCTTGCAGATAAAATGTTTTATCAGCCTGAATATAAATTATTGCTGAATGCTTCTGCAGATACAACAAACAGGAATAAGCTAATTGTTGGTGTTGCAATTAATGGTGAAGCGAAAGCTTATCCGCTTGAAATTATCGGGTATCATCACCAGGTAAGAGATACTATTGGCGGCGAACCTGTAATGATAACCTATTGCTCCGTTTGCAGAACAGGCAGAGCATACAGTCCTTATATACATGGAAAATTGCAAGACTTCAGATTGGTTGGCATGGATCATTTTAATGCAATGTTTGAAGATGAAGCGACCAAAAGCTGGTGGCGACAGGAAAGCGGAATGGCAATTGCCGGATCTTTAAAAGGTACATCATTAAAAGAAATTCCATCGCAGCAAATGGCGCTTGCAGACTGGCTGGCATTACATCCGAACAGTTATATTTTACAACCCGATTCAAACTTTAAAAAAGAATACGCAGACCTTACAGGTTATGATGAAGACACTTTGAAAAGCAGTTTGGAAAAAAGAGACAGCGCTTCGTGGAAATTAAAATCATGGGTGATTGGTGTGAATATAAATAATCATACAAAAGCTTATGACTGGAATGCAGTTGCTAAGAAAAATTTGATTGAAGATTCTGTTGCAGGTGTTTCTTTACTGCTTACAATGAAGCAGGATGAAAGAACATTTTATGTCTTGAACAGAAATACTTCAAATGGAATTTTACATTTTAGCTTTGATAGTGCCGGGCAGATTTTGCATGACGATAAAACAAATTCAACCTGGAATATAAATGGAGTTTGTATTGATGGTGTAATGAAAGGAACTCAATTAAAGACTGAACAATCTTACCAGGAATTCTGGCATTCGTGGAAGGAATTTCATCCGCAAACAGAAGTGTATAAATAAGGATTTCACACCAAACTCTTCTCTGTTCTAAAACAAGTTCCCTTAAACAAAGCTACCTGTTGATTATTTTGATTGGTTACAGCAATACTATAAACACCGGTGCTTTTTCCGTTATGAATTTCAGTTGTTTCAGCAATAAGCTCATCACCAACATTTACTTGTTTAAGAAATGAAATATTGCAATCAAGCGCTAATGATAAATTATTGCGGTTGTTGCATGCAAATGCAAGTGCACTATCAGCAAAAGAAAAAATAATACCACCATGCGCAACATGAAATCCATTCATCATTTCTTCACGAACAGTCATTTTAATTTTGCAATAGCCTTCTGCTATTTCTAAGATTTCTATTCCAAGCCATTTGCTGAAAGCGTCATGTTGCATCATGTGCTTAACTACAGAATCGGGATTTTGTGTACGCATAAAATATATTTAGAATTAATTGGTTGAAGTGTGCATTTGCAGAACACCTAAACTTGCATTAATACCTTATGAACTATTCAACCTTTCAACTTATTCGCCTTTAAAATTTGCTTTTCTTTTTTCTAAAAACGCCTGCACACCTTCTTTAAAATCTTTTGTTTCTCCGGCACGTTGTTGCAGTTTGTCTTCATTTGTCAGTTGCTCTGTCCATGTGTGACTGAACGACCATGATAATGCCTGTTTGGTAAACCATAATCCACGTGTGGGCATGGCGGCAAGCGCTGCGGCAATCTTTTTTGATTCTTCTTCAAAAATATCATCACCAAAAAATTTATAGATCATGCCTGTGCGTTCTGCTTCATCAGCATATATTTTATCACCCAACATCATAAATGCACTTGCTTTTTGCCAGCCGATAAGTCTTGGCAGCATAAACGTTCCGCCGCTGTCTGGTATCAAACCAATTTTACTGAATGCCTGTATAAATGAAGCTGATGAAGCTGCAACAATTATATCGCAACATAAAGCAATGTTTGCGCCTGCACCTGCTGCAACGCCATTAACTGCAGCAACTACAGGCTTTTCTAATTTGCGGATCTTTGAAACAATTGGATTGAATTGTTCCATTAAAATTCTTTGCATCGTCATACCGCTTATATCAAGCACTTCACCCAAATCCTGACCGGCAGAAAATGCCTTTCCCATGCCTGTAAGATAAACACATCTTACTTCAGGCGAGGTATTGCATTCATCAAGTTTTTGTTGCAGCTCCAAAGCCATTTCACGGTTAAAAGAGTTTAATTTTTCTGGACGGTTAAGCGTAATAAAAGCGATGCTATTTTTTATTTCAAACAAAACAGATGACATAATAAAATTTTAATGAAGATAAATTATTGAATGCTGGAAAAATACATTAATGACATTTAAAATATTCAAACGGCTCTTCACAATTGTTGCATTTATATAAGGATTTACATGCAGTAGAACCAAAGAGGCTGATCAATTGTGTATGGTATGAATCGCAACGCGGACATTGAATGGCTTCTTCTTCATAAAATAACTCCGGCGTGCAAACCTGTTGCCTTATGTTTGGCGGAGCGATGCCATACGCCTTTAATTTCTTTTTGCCTTCTTCACTCATCCAGTCTGTTGTCCATGCCGGCGATAAAATAGTTTTGATCTCAAAGTCTTTAAACCCATTTTCAAGCAAACACATTCTTATACTCATGTTAATTACATCCATTGCCGGGCAACCTGTGTATGTAGGTGTAATGGTGATTTTTAGTTTGCCTGAGGAATCAATTTCAACATCCCGCACAATACCAAGATCAAGGATGGACAATACAGGTATTTCAGGATCTGTAACTGTTTCAAGAATAGATAATATTTCTTCTTTAGATATGTTTTGCATACATAAGATTTAAGCCAATGAAATCATAGAATACAAAAAAATTACATGCCATAAGTTACGATTATTTTTAAAATGACTGCATGAAAAACACATCCTGATATACCGCATTTAGCATTCTTAACATTCCTTATTGAAATAATAAACGCAACAATCAAATTGCTGCCGCAAAATATTTTTTCAATAATGAAAGGCATAATAGCATATCACAACAATGCCGATAAAATTATGGCTGCAATTATTACCAAACAGAGTTTGGATAAGCTCTTTGCATAAACTGCATTTCTGCAAGAATATAACCTAAATGTTCTGTATGAAAACCTTGCTTGCCGCCTGTTTGCGCAAAAACATTTTGCGGAATTTGTAAAGTAGCTTCATCAAAAATTGCTGAAGCTTTTTCAAGCCATTTATTTTTTAATGATGATACATCAACAGAAATATTTTCTTTTAATAATGCTGTTTCATAATCAGCATTATTAAATAATTCATCAACATACAACCATAATTCATTAATTGCATGTATCATGCGCTGATGGCTCTCCTCAGTTCCATCGCCCAAACGAATTACCCATTCGCTGCTCCATCGCAAATGATAAGTCACTTCCTTTAAAGCTTTTTCAGCAATGGCAGCAAGTTGTTCGTCTTTGCTTTGCTGTAATTTCTCATACAATAAGTATTGATAATTGCTGAATAAAAACTGACGCAAAATTGTTTTGCCCCAATCACCATTTGCTTGTTCAACGAGCAGGCAATTTTTAAATTCGCGGTTATCGCGCAGGTAAGCGAGCGTATCTTCTGTGGCGACCTCACCCCCCGCCCTCTCCAAAGGAGAGGGAGCTTTGGAGTTGTTTATAATTTGAGCAGCATATTGATAAAAGTTTCTTGCCTGCCCGATAAGATCAAGAGAAATATTTGTAATGGCAATGTCTTGTTCCAATATCGGACCATGTGCACACCACGCACTGTTTTGCTGCGCAAGAATTAATGTGTTATCTGCGAGGTGGAGGGTGTAAGGAATCAGGAATCGGGAATTGGGAATTGGGAATTGGGAATTGGTGTTCATGGCATTATTTTTTAATTGTTTCTGCAGCTTTAGATCGCTCTAAATAAGCAATATATCCGTTAATTAATTTAAATACCAATTCGCATTTTTCTTCACCTGTTTTCAACTCATCTGCAATAATATAGTTTTCATCAAATGCAGTTGAAAGACGCTCCATTGTTTCGGTTACCGAACCTCTTGAAATTATAAAAAAATTTCTTGTATCGTTATAAGTAAATCTGCCGTAACCTTCAGCAATATTTGCAGTCACCGATCTTGAAGCATCAAGAATTTGAGCAGTCAATAAAAATTTTTCTTGAGAAGGGAATTTTTTTGCAAGATTTGAAACAAATATTCTTAATTCCCTTCCCTGCTTATAACATTCTAAATCTTTATACCCACGATAATTCATAAACAGGATTTGTTTTAGGCCTAATTACAAATTCCTAATTACTAATTCCAGCATCCTTTACATGTGCTTCAACTCATCAGGTAAATCATAAAAAGTTGGATAGCGATATACTTTATCAGTTGCGGGTTCATAAAAACTTTCGGCATCATCAGGGTTTGATGCATGAATGTATTTGCTTTCAACAACCCAGATGCTTACACCTTCATTTCTGCGGGTATAAACATCACGTGCATTTTCAATAGCCATTTGCGCATCAGCAGCATGAAGACTGCCTGCATGTTTGTGATCAAGCCCCTGTTTGCTTCTGATAAAAACTTCCCACAAAGGCCAGTTCTTTTCGTTTTTATTTTGTGTGACATTAAGCTCCCCTCCGGATGTGTCTTCAGGAATATCGCCGTAATAATATTTTCTTATAAATAATTTCATCAGGCAGCTTTAGTTTGTTTTTTATTTAATTTTTTTTCTGCATAAGCGGCGGCGGCTTCACGCACCCATGCACCTTCTTCGTGTGCTTTGCAACGTGCTTCAAGCCTTTGCTTATTACAAGGTCCATTTCCTTTTACAACATTCCAGAATTCGGCCCAATTTATCTCACCAAAATCATAGTGTTGTGTTTGCACATTCCATTTCAAATTTTCATCAGGTAAATGCATGTTTAAAATTCTCACCTGTTCTGCACACATATCAACAAACTGCTGGCGCAATTCATCATTTGTTTTACGTTTTATCTTCCATTTCATGC
>JBDTLW010000032.1:0-9374 GCA_039934575.1 Parafilimonas sp.
TTATTTTTCAAACTACGTGTCCTGTTTATGAAAATGATACTGCAGAAACATTAGCCAGGCGCATTCATGAACTGGAATATAAATACTTTCCAAAAGTCATCGAGGATGTGATTGAAGAAAATTAGTTAGCAAATAAAATAATGAAGTATCTACTCTATCATTACATTCTTTATTTCGTTCCGTCCATAAAAAGTTGGGAAATACATAAGTGAAGCTTTTGCCGGATTGATTGTATATGTTCCAGTATATCTCGGTTCAAGTTCTATTGTATAAGTGTGTAAGCCTCTGTCAATATGTTCTGTAAACAGCACCACTTTATTTTTAATAAATTCTTTATGAACATTCCAGTCGTCCTGTTTTTTATCAGCATAAGTGCAACCCGCAGGAATTGGAATTTCAATCATTGCATAGTCAGCTTCTTTTAATGCATTTACTTCAACTATCATTTTGGTTGTTTCACCTGCAGTTAATAAAATTATCTTATTGCCATTCTTTTCAAATGAAGTGTTCAGTTTAAAAAAACTATCAACCGGTTCAGGATTATTATTCCAGTAATGCTGATATAAGGTCAGATAGCTTATTCCGCCGCCTGATTTTGTAACATCTATATTTTTAATTGTATTCGCATTCATAGCTGTTTTGAAAGGATAATTATTTATTGCAAAGCTTGTATCTCCGCTTACTTTTAAAACAGCCGGTTTATTAAAATCTGTATGTAAAGAAAGTATATAAGACAACAAAGCAGAAACTATTGAAGCGCTTTGAACTGTGTTTGTCCAGCAGCCATGTCTTCTTTGTTCAAGAAAATATTGTACGATTCCTTTTAACTGCGCATCATATATTTTTTCATTTTGTAAAACTTCAAAAGCAATTACAGTTGATGCTTTATCATCATTATACCAACGATAATTTTCTTCTCCCCAATGTATGCTGCCCAACATACCGGGAATTGCTTTACTTAAAACTGTATCGAGTTGTTTTGCATAATCAAACTTTTGCTGCTGCATTAATTTTATCCATAACCATTGCTGGTATTGCGTAAGCGAATCATAATTTATTTTTTGTATCCATGATGTATAATCAATTAAATGTTTTGCATTGCTCATTGTAACAAGCGTGGTAAGCAGCTCATCTTTTTTTAAATACACTAACTGGTTTTGCAGATACAATAAACCATTCCTGATATTGGTTTCAACAAGTGGATTTGAACGCAAAAGTAGTAATGCATTTACAACATAATTGGTAATATAAATATTTGATTTATCATTTTCCCACCAGCTCCAGCCGCCATCATACAATTGCGCTTTTTGTAATTTTTGTAAAAGGAATTGAATTGTTTTTTCTTCAGTAAAAGATTGCTTTAAATTTTCTTTTATCTTTTTCTCCATCAATAATCCTTTCAGCTTCGATGCAATTTGTTCATTGCAGAAATAAGGATATTGTTTCAGGTGTTCAATCTCATTTAATAAAATATCAAGTGTATTATTTTGTGCATAGAGTTCAATTTTATCTGAACGGGTATCTGCTTTAAATGCAACTGTTGTATCGTTTTGTAATACCCAGAAATTTCCAATCGTTTCTTCAGTTCCTTTTTTTAATACAGGAATCTTTCTTTCTTCTTCATCTTTAAACCCGGTTGTTGTTTGCAAACTGAATGAAGCCTTCAAACTATCTTTTTCTGCTAATGCAACAACTGATGTTTTATTTATCTGAGATGCTTTTGATTGCAACATCGTTGATTGTTGCTGCAATTGATTTCCATAAATAGTGAAGGAAGAATTTATATTATAGTTATCATCTGAATAATTAAAAAGTCTTCCAACCAAATGCACGGTATCGCCTTCTATTAAAAATTGAGGCATACTTATTTGTGCTGATAAAGGCTTATAAGATTTTACATAACTCACCGTTTTGCCTATCCTGCGTTTTTTATCCATAGCCAAAACATAAGTTTGCCAGCCGGTAATATTATCAGGATAAGTTACAACAAAAGAAGCATTACCATTTTCATCTGTAAAAATTTCAGGTTGCCAGAAAGCATAATCCCTGAATTGCGTACGTGAATTTTTTAGTTTGGTTGAAATGATAATTACGCCATTTGCCGCTTTGTCTCCATATAAAGCAACTGCTTCACTTCCTTTCAGCACGGTTACGTCTGCAAGCATATCAGGCGTTATGTTTGAAGGCATATTATCATACAAAATTCCATCAATAACATATAGAGGATTTTGTTCGCTTCGTGAACTTGTAATTCCTCTAATCATTATTTTGTTTGATAAGCCTGGCTCACCTTCATTACTTATACTAATGCCTGCAGCTTTACCTTGTAAAGCGCTGGTTAGGTCTTGTTGAGTAATAGAAAGCGAATAGCCTAAAGATTGGGATTTTCTTGAAACTCCATAACCAGTAACTACTACTTCATTTAAGCTTGAGGAAGCTGCTTCCAGCGTAATATTTAAATAATTTGAAGTAAGGTCTTCAGCATTTGCAACTATTTCCTGCGATGCATAACCCACTGAAGAAAATATCAATGTAATTTTTCCGCTCTTTATATTACCTATTGTAAAGTTTCCATTCGCGTCGGCTGCAACAGCAGTTCTTGTACCTTTTACAGTTATTGTTACAAATGGTATTGCATTGCCGCCTTTTTTATCTGTTACTTTTCCACTGATAGTTGCTTTGCCTTTTTCATAGAATGATAGTTGCTGCACATTATCAACAGGCTTTGAAGTAACGATAGATTTTACAGGAACGCTTGGCTCATTATCTGCTTTTATTATTGCATCTATTAATAAGTTGTTTTTATTGAACAAATATTTTTCTGTATGTAGACAAAGCATTGTATTAGCTTTTATTAAAACATGGCTGACCTGCGAAACACTGAAATCTTTTGTAACAATCAAAAGCGCATAATAACCCGGGTTAATGTTCGTCATTCTTCGCGCATTTCCATTAGCTATTTGCGGAACCTGGTTTTTATCTTCAGGATATAAAATTATGTATCCAGGAAAAGTATCTTTTACTACAGTAAAAAAGATTTTCCCTTTGTTGCTTTGATTCTGATAATTGTAGTAATAATTAAATTTTAAAGATGGCGTATAAACCTTTTTTGCATAACTAATAACGGGCGGGTCAATAATAGTATCGCCTAATATCCATTCAGGAGATTTTATTTTTTGTAAAAAAATTTGTTTTTGACTAACAGGAAACAATGGCTTCTTTTCAAGTCTTAAAATTTTGGGTGAAATATCATATTCATAACCGGACTCAAAAAGAAAATGAACATCAAAATTATTGCGCACAAAAAAATGCATGCTGTCGGCTTTATTAAATGGTCCAACTATATGTTTATTGCTTCCTGATAAATTAAAGAGTTTATCATTCTGCCATACAAAAGCATTATTTGTTGTATAATTATTATCAAGCTGCCATATATTATTTTCCAATAACCTTCTTTCTGCGTCAGTAAAATATTCAGGCATTTTTGTTACAACAGTTTGTGCAGGCAACTTGTCTTCATCAATAAAAATATCATGCTTATAAAAAGGCTGAATGTAAATACTGTCTGTCTCAATAAACTTGTCATACAACCTGATTCCAATTTTTGCATAACCGGGAAAACATGAATATGCTTGTTTCATTGTATCTGTTACACCATTATAATACACTAATTGTTTGTTGATGTACAGCAAATAAATTTGTTTTCGCTCTCCATTTTTTGCAACATGCACAGCAACTTCAGGCATGTATTCAGTTATCGGTGTAACAACATCTTTGTATTCATTTTTCGGAAAGAGTATTTTATAATAAGCAACACTATCCAATGCAAATTTTTGCAGCCATTCAATATGTTTACCTAAAGGATATTTATTTAAAACATAACCATCATCCTGTTCAAATTTATCATGCAATAAAAATTGTTTGTTATGATATTTAACGAGATAAGGCGGCTCACTTATACGAATATCATTTTGCAACTGGCTGTTATAACTTACAGCAGTAAGATTTACATTTTGTGCAGGTTTGTTTTTATAATCAGATACATTAATATGTATAGAATCTTTTTGTCCCGGATAAACCAACGCATTACTTTTAACCTCTATGTTCAATATTTTATATAACAATGCAATTGTTTGTTCTTTTGTTTTTTCTTCGCCAGCCCACACATATTGCCAGTTTACACGATAGATGCGATGTTTGTTTGGAGCTTTGAATTTGCATATAATATTTTCTTTATCATCAAGCCCGCTTGTAATAATTGAATTACCATAAAATACACTGAACGAAACAGGAATCTTTTTTGGATTATTTAATAAAAACCCTAAAGTATCTGCGTGACTTATTCTCGTTAGCGAAACATCATAATAGTTTTCCATTTGCACATAAGCAGAATCAGTTTTTACGCCATTGTTTATTACATAAAAAGAATAATCCGTTGCAAAAGGGTCAACTTTTATTTTTAAAGGAAACTGAACAGAATCTGTTGTAGCCATTTCTCCTTCCATCTGCATTAAACCATTTGCCGTTATGCTTTTGCCATTCATTTTATACTCAACGGTTATACTGTCATCATCATCTGAAGCAAGCAATTCTTTAGTACCGGGACGATATTTTATAGTCTTATTCGTCTGTTGCAATTCATTATTGCTATTCTTTAAAATTACGTTTGCTTTTATATCAATATCAGCATCAGGTAATTTGTCTGCTGGAAATATAAATTCTGTTTCTCCTTCTGAAAGCAACGGTTTTTCCTGCACAAATAATGTATCAGGAATATAAATACTGTCTATATAAAAATTTGAAGTGTATTCAGCAATTAATATAAGTTTTGAACTTGCATCAAGCAACTGCAAACCATTTGCATCTGTTGCAGAAACATAAAAGTGCATACTATCGCCGCTGTAATAATCTTCTTTAGATGAACGAAGCTCAAACTTTGATATTTCATCAGGAAAATAATCTTCTATTTTAAAATTATTACTTAGTAATTTTTTATGCCTTGTGTCGCGAAAAACAACAGCATAATTTATATCATTGATCAATGTATCGCTCAAAGGAAACTGAAATATAAATGAACCCGGATGTGATGGCTTCAGTGTGGTTAAAAGTTGTTGATTGCTTTTTCCGTCTGCATAATATTCAAGATAAACATTGGCTGCATCTTTATACTGTTTCCACGATTTATTAAATATGTATGCTTTCAGTTTTACAGTATCTGTAGTTTTATATTTTGCCTGATTAAAAACGATTGTTCCTGTGCCTGCGTTGGAATAATAATAACCTGACTTATTCTTGAATATATTTCCAATTTTTTTTGGAATCCATGTTATTGCATTAACAAATTTTGAACGCTTAAAATTTTCCCAACGCTGTTCCGTAACTGTTTTATATAATTCCTCTTCAGACCATATACTTGCAAATAAAGTATCCGTTGGCGTATATATTTTTACTTCAGCTTCATCAGGATATTTTTGTTTTACGAAATAACTGCCTTTATTATATTCAACAGGTTTATCGTTTACCCAAACTTTTGCATTATCAATAAAATTTCCCTGCTTATCTCTTATAATTAATTGCACCCGATGCTGGTTATTTGCTGTGTAAACAAACAGGTTTGAAACGCCAATAAGATTGGCAACAACGCGATTGTCTTCAATACTAATTAAAACATAATGACCAATTGGAAGTTTGGTCTCATCAACACTATCTGAAGGGAAAATTATAAATGGCTGTTGTGATAAAAACGCATCTGCGTTAATACTATCCTGTTTAATAAACTTTTCTGCGGTTGCAGCATTTGTGTTATAAACAAAAGTTTGATTACTTCTTTTTTGAAGATGTCGCCAGTTTACCTGTGCATTGCTGAAGAATGGAATTAATAGAAAAATTAATAAAAAAACTTTCATACGCAATTGTTTCTTGAAACATGATGCAGTAGTTTTTATTATTACATAAATAGACTTATAATTTTTTATAACAGACTAAAAAGAGTTGAAAGAAAGTCAAGAGACACAGAGCGGGGTTCAAAACCTTAAAAGCTGTTTAAAAATAAATTCTCGCCCGCATACTACATTTCATCTTTCCATAATCTTGCACCACCTTTAATTCCTTCGCGGTTATTTGCAATGATCATGTTGTCGTCAAGCTGCATGGTAAGATTTTTTGCGTTGCCTCCGCTGATGTATAAACGATCATAATTAAAAACTGTTTTTAACACGGCAAACACTTTTTCCATTCTGTAATTCCAGTGTTCTTTTCCTTTTTTGTTAAACGCTTTTTCGCCTATATACTCATCATAATCTTTATCAGTTTTTATTGGATGATGCGCTATTTCAAAATGCGGCAACAATTTTCCATCAACCAATAATGCAGTACCAAAACCAGTACCAAGCGTTATCACCATTTCAAGTCCTTTACCGCTTACTATTCCGGCTCCCTGCAGGTCTGCATCATTCACCACTTTGGCAGGTCGTTTAAGCATTGCAGCAAGCAAAGTTTGCAGGTCATAATCTTTCCAGTCATCGGTACCAAGATTTGGCGCTGTTTTTACTACACCATTTTTTACATAGCCGGGAAACCCAACAGATATTTTATCATAACCGGTAAGACCTTTTACAAGCTGCTCTATTAATTGCATTACATTTTTAGGATTAGAAGGTTGTGGTGTAGGTAATCTTGCATAATCTGAAACAGGCGTTCCTTCTGCATCTAATATGGTTGCTTTTATATGCGAGCCACCAATATCAATAGTCAAAATTTTTAGGCTTGAGGCTTTTGGCATTAGAATGTTTTTTATAAATGGATAATCAGGTGATCAGCTTTTTTAAAGCGGCAATTTATGCAATCAGTATGTAATAATAATTATTCAATTCCCGTTTCCGCTTTGCATTTTTTATTTCTATGCAAAAAAAAATCAAATAAAAAAAACCGGCTCAAAATATCAAGCCGGTTTTTTTAAGTATTAAAGATGAATCCATGGGTTTTTCAAACAAAAAAATTATTGCTTTATAAACTTTGCTGTTTGCTTTGTTTCGCCATCATTTATTTCTGCGAGATAAGAGCCAGCACTAAGCTTACTTACATTTATGCTGTTTGAAATTTCCGGCGTAACAATAGTTTGTAAAACACGTTTGCCGTTCACATCAAACACCTGCAGCGTTGCTGATTTCATTTTTGATTTAAAATTAATATTGATGAATTGGTTTGCAGGATTTGGAAATACGGCAAACGCTTTCGCATCATTATTTACGTTTACATTTTCTTCAGAAGAAGCAACTAAAGTTTTTGCAAAAGAAGCAATCTTAAATGTATCAAGTTTAGTAAGCGACCAATTGCCTAAACTGTCTTTTACCCGCACAAACAAAGTATCACCATCTGCAGGAATTCTGTTATATGGAATTTTAATTTTGAACTTGCCATCAACCACAGAATCTGTGAATACTTTTTTAAATGCTTTGCCATAACCTTTATCTGAAGCAAGGAAATATTCTGCTGCAACAATTTTAATTGTATCCGCAGTTTTTATTATTTCAATATTTCTGCGTGTTGTAATACTCCAACTGCCTGCATCATCTTTTAATCGTGTATATAATTTGTGATAGCCAGGGCTTAATGAAGATACAACCCCATTAAAACTTTTTTCAACAGCACTATCCGGTGTTGAAACCGATATTATATTTCCTTTACCATGCCCGGGATCAGTATCAAAAAAGTATTCGCCTGTTGTTATTTCAGGCTGATCAAATGAACCAGTTATTTCTATATTTCTAATTGCCGTTAAGCCCCATTTTCCTTTATTGTCTTTAGCCCTTATGTACAATTTATGAAAGCCGTTGCTTATGCCCGAAACATCTATATTAAACTTGTAGCTGCTATCGGCAGAAGAAGTGAGATTAAGTTTTGTATTTTTTCCTACACCTTTATCTTTATCTATAAAATACTCAACCTGTTTTAAAGTTTGAGCCTTCAGTAAACATGTAGTGCAAATAATACAAAACATTGTAAGAAATGTTTTCATGTGTATTATATTTTATTTTTTAATTGTCACATGGAATTCGCCATAAACATTTTCATTTGTTTTGAATTTTCTTCCAATGGCTCATTTCATGAGTATTATTATTTTATAGTTCTTGCACTAATAGTTATTGTTAAGCCTGATGTTGTTGTTGCAACACCTGAAGTTGTTATTTTATATATCGCGGGTATGCCAGCTAATCCTGAAAGTGTATAACGGTTTGAAACTACAACACCTCCAAAAGGACCTCTGTCTGTTGCATCTGAACCATTGTTACTTGCAGCAGAATTTGCTTTTAGAATATATTGACCATCCGTTGTTCCGGAAGGTACAAACAAAGTAGAAATATTAGCCACTACTTTATTACTATTTGCTGTACCAAACTGTGTTGACAATGTTCCAACATTATAACTGATTTTATCTTTACTTCCTGCATTAATATCAACAGAAGCATTAGTGGGTTTTAAAATATTATTTGCAAATTCAGGTGTTGTAAACTGCAGATTAAGTGCATTAGCCGGTCCATCAAAAATATTATTATTGCATTGCTGAATAGGGCCAGCCCATAATAAAGTTTTTTGACAAATGTTGTTATTGAAATAAAGACCAATTGGGTAAACATAAAAAGAACCATTGGTGCTAAGTGCAGTGCCTGATGGAAGAAAGAAATTTTGCTCAATATATATATCACTTAAGTTACTGGCAATTTCTATTGCGTTTGTAACCTTACATCTTTTAATAGTGATGTTGCTTACATTAACATAAAAAGAAGCGAAGCTTCCTGAGCTTACATTATTTATTCCTATTACCTGCGAGCCGGAAATATTAAACGCAAGCTGTCCGATGTTTGCTTCTAAAAGATCACTTGAAGTTTTTGGATTTTCCTGCAAGAAATATCCCGGGCCAATCAGCACCAGTTTTTTTGTAATACTTGCCGTTGCATACACTGATGTTGAACCTTCAACATACAACGTATCATTATTGTGAACATTTGCCCAACCAACTGCCTGGTTAATTTGTGCAAATACAGGATAAGCTGCTGTGCCGCCAAAATTATCACCATACAAACTGGTGCCATTGTAATTGGATTTGTTATTTACCCGCCAGATTTTTGCGCTGGCAACCTGAACATTAAAAGCAGCAAGCAACACTGCTGCTAAAAAGAGTACGTGATTTTTTTTCATGATTGTTTTGTTTTATTAGGAATAAAAAATTAGTGATTGGTATATTCAAAAAATATTCTCAGCGCAGGTAAACAAATTTTAGGGCTTTGAAATTTGCAAACACATTTCTTAAATTTTTATAGAAGCTGTATATGTTTTACTCAGGTCATCAACAGATGTTTTTTTAAGTTTATCGT
>JBDTLW010000033.1:0-9372 GCA_039934575.1 Parafilimonas sp.
AACGCGGCGATTTGTACTGCCTGAAAAAAATAAGTACGTTTTTAAAACAATTAAAATAATAAGCAAGGCTGAAACAATGTAAATAAGATATTGGTAAATCATAGCCACTGGAGTTTTTTATGAGTAGTCAATGGCAGGCAAAAGTTTAATTGGCGGAAGATACAAAAAAATACATTGCTTCATTCCGGCATTAATTAAATAACCGGAAAAAATCTTACATTTGGTTTAAGCACTTGTGAATATTGAAATCGTTTTTAACCATGCTGCCTTTTTTTATTCTTCAACTTATAACAAGGATACAAAAACTTTGCTTTCCTTAACGCATTATTAAACTTTTTGTTTACTGCAATTTTGTAAATTCGTGCTGTATATGAGTGCAGCAGAGCAGTTAACTGAGCAGCAGGTTTTATTACCCAAGTATAATCTTACACAAGAGCAGGAAAAGAAATTAATTTTAAGGCAATACCGCGCCTTATTAAAAGTGTTGCGCCCAAAACTTAAAAAAGGCGATGAAGAACTTGTGCGCCGCGCTTTTGAAATTGCTGCAGACGCACATAAAACTACACGCCGCAAAAGTGGTGAGCCATATATACTTCATCCAATTGCAGTTGCCATAATTTGTGTAGAAGAAATAGGATTGGGTGTACGCTCAACAATCTGTTCTCTGCTGCATGATACTGTTGAAGATACGGATGTAACCATAGAAGATGTAGAGCGCGAATTTGGCGGAGAAATAGCCCGCATTGTTGACGGGCTTACAAAAATTTCAAATGTTATTGATACCAATACAAGCCAGCAGGCAGAGAATTTTAAAAAGATATTACTCACACTTACTGATGACCCGCGTGTAATTCTCATAAAGCTTGCAGACCGGTTGCACAATATGCGCACACTGGATTATATGAAGCGGGAAAAACAATTAAAAATATCCAGTGAAACTATATGGGTGTATGCACCGCTGGCGCATCGCATGGGTTTGTATAATATTAAAACAGAACTGGAAGATCTTTCCATGAAATACATGGAGCCTGAAGGCTATAGAGAAATTGCGCAAAGGCTTTCTGAAACAAAAAGAGAACGCACCAGATACATAAATGAATTTATCAAACCACTAAAAGAAAAACTTAAAAAAGCAGGGTTTGAATTTGATATATATGGCAGGCCAAAAAGCATTCATTCCATCTGGAATAAAATGAAAAAGAAAGGCGTTGATTTTGATGAAGTATATGACCTGTTTGCAATTCGTATTATTGTTCATTCCTCGCCTGAAAAAGAAAAAGAAGAATGCTGGAAAGTGTATTCACTTATTACCGATGAATATCTTCCGTCAACCGAAAGGCTGCGCGATTGGATAAGTAATCCCAAGAGTAATGGTTATGAAGCTTTGCATACAACCGTTATGGGTCCGCAGGGCAAATGGGTTGAAGTGCAGATACGCACAAACCGCATGAATGAAATTGCAGAGAAGGGTTTGGCAGCGCATTATAAATACAAAGAAGGCAGTACAGATGAAGATCGTTTTGATAAATGGTTTGCACAAATACGTGAAGTGATAAGCAGCCAGGATACAGACAGCGTTGACTTTTTACAGGATTTTAAAACCAGTTTTCTTGCTGAAGAAATTTATGTGTTTACGCCAAAAGGCGATGTAAAAATGCTGCCTGTTAACAGTACTGCTCTTGATTTTGCATTTGCTATTCACTCAGCAGTTGGCAGCCATTGCATTGGCGCAAAAGTGAATCATAAACTGGTACCGATAAGTCATAAGCTGCGCAGCGGAGATCAGCTTGAAATAATAACCAGCAACAAACAAAAGCCAAATGAAGACTGGCTGAAATTTGTAGTAACTGCAAAGGCAAGAACAAAGATCAAAGATTCACTGAGAGAAGAAAAAAGAACAACAGCAGAAGATGGTAAAGAAATTCTGCAACGAAAACTGGAAGGAAAAGGTGCTGCCTTTAACCAGCATAATATTGATGAGCTTGTAAACTTTTATAAAGTTCCTTCGCAACTTGATTTGTTTTATAATATTGCTACAAAACAAACAGATCTTAAAGAGCTGAAAGAATTCCTGGTAACCGGAGATAAATTAATCCCTCCTAAACCTGTAAAAATTATTACAGAAGTAAAACCTGAAACAGATAAGCACAATGCAAAAAAAGATTCAGAATTAATAATTTTTGGTGAGAGCAGCGATAAAATAAAATACTCACTTGCAAAATGCTGCACACCCATTCCCGGTGATGATGTGTTTGGTTTTGTAAGCACCGGCAAAGGATTAATTATTCATAGAACAAACTGCCCGAATGCTGCGCAGCTTATGGCAAATTATGCGCCGCGCATTGTAAAAACAAAATGGGCTAAGAACAAAGAAATTTCTTTCTTAACCGGCGTTAAAATAATTGGTATTGATGATGTAGGCGTGATAAATAAAATAACCAATATAATCAGCGGTGAACTGCGTATAAATATTTCTGCCCTTACCATTGAATCAGGTGAAGGAATGTTTGAAGGAATAATAAAAGTGTTTGTACACGATAAAGAAGAACTTGATGCGCTTGCAAACAGGCTGAAACAACTAAACGGTATTCATGAAGTGCAGAGATTAGATACTGAAGATGCTAACTTCTCTTAATATTTTTTGTTTTAAGTGTGGTAACTGCCGGCTTTTTTAAAGCTGTTGGTGGTTTTGCTCCACGTTTACTACTCCATAAACTATATGCAGTTTTTATTAAGGTAAGCAAGCCTAATTTTTTTGCTGAACCCAGGATATTTTTTTTTAAACTAAACCCTTTTGAAAAAGGATTAGCAAACATAGCCGCACTGCTTAATAATAATTTCCATGAACCATTGGCAATAAGCTTGTTGATAAATGATGGAAGAAAAGTATCCGCAGCAGATTTTACAATCTCATGCGGAAATTTATGAAAACGGTTTTCAAGTTCCTGCTGTTGTTTTTTTAAAGAAGATTTTGAATAAGAAATTTCATCCTCAAGGTCTTTAAGGTTATTGATATTTGAAAAATCATATCCGCCGTTTACCATGATAAGTTTGGATGCCATATTAATTCGATTTGTTAAAAAACTCAATGAATTTATTGATAAAGAAATTGCGTAAAATCTTCCTTAAAAAGAAAATCACAAACAGGAAAACAATAAGATAAAATAAAGCTACAATGCCAAACCCGGCAGCTAAACTTCCTGTAATTTCTGAAAGCCAATACCCTGCGCAAAAGCTGGCAAATATTATCAGCAACAAAGCAATGAGCACAACAAATATCGCGGTTACCATAACTGCTGTAATATTTGAAACTTTTTTTGTTGTCTGCAGACGTAAAAGCAATATACGCTGGTCTATATATTGCTTTATTTTAATTTTTGTATCCTGAAAGTAATTTGCTTCTTCGTTCATTGTGTTGATTTAATTTATGGATGCAAGATATTTAGAATTTTAACCTGCAAACTTTTTTGTCTTAGTTTCAATATCTGCAATAAACGTTTTTCCTTTTTTAAGCAAGTCTTTTACCTCGCCTTCAAAATCAGAAAATTTGCTTTTCAAATTATCTGCTGCATCACCGGCTGCATCATTTACATCAGAGATAAGTTGCTTGCCTTTATCACTATTAATAAATAGGGCTATTGCAACGCCTGCGGCTACGCCAAGCATGATGCCGCCTAAAAACTTTTGTGCTGTATTCATAATGTGTAGATTTTATTGGATGAATTTTTGATTAATAGAAAGTTCATGATTTAATTTCGTTTAATGGAAAATACCTTAACCAAACAAATAAACCGCTATATTTTTTTCGCCATCATTTTAATTTTTGCATTTTTTCTTTTTGAAAGTCTCTGGCAATTTTTCCCCGCATTTCTTGGTGCCGTTATGTTTTACATTTTAAGTAAGTCGTTCGCATGCTGGCTTATAGAAAAGAAAGGGTGGAGTAAGTCAATGACCGCCATTCTAGTTATCATCATATCCTTCTTTCTTATTCTTTTACCTGTAGCTGCACTTATTAGCTTGCTGTATAACAAGATTAGTGCCGTGTTATCTGATCCCGATGTGATTACTAATTCATTAAAACAAGCTGATGCTATAATACAACAAAAATTTCATTTCAGTATAATATCTAAAGATACACTTGCCTCAATAAAATCCTCCGCATCCGGTATTGTGTCATTAATATTCAACAAAAGCCTTGGTTTTGTTTCCACAATATTAATGATGTATTTCTTTCTGTATTTTATGATGACAAATATGAACCGGATGGAAGCGGGTATATTATTATATCTTCCTTTTAAAAAAGATAAAATAAAATTATTTGGCGATGAGCTTGTTCGCCAAACATTCAGCAATGCCGTGGGCATTCCATCTATTGCAGTTGTGCAGGGGCTTGCAGGCTTTTTATGTTTCTGGATCATAGGTTTGGATAAGGCAGGTTTTTGGGGTGTAATTACGGGCTTTACTTCTTTTATACCTATAATCGGCACCGGGCTTGTTTGGGTACCTGTAGCCGCCTACATGTTTTTTACAGGGCATACATGGCAGGGTGTTTTTACATTGTTATACGGGGGTTTAATTTTGGGTACGCTTGATAATGTGGTGCGTTTTATACTCGCAAAAAGAATGGCAGATGTTCACCCCATCATTACTGTGCTTGGGGTTATTTTGGGTTTGCAATATTTTGGATTTTTAGGGTTGATATTCGGACCCTTACTTATTTCTTATTTTTTTATTTTATTAAAAATATATTATGTAGAATTTCAGAGACCTATAGGACATATAGAAGCAAGAAAACGGCAAATCATCCCGGTGTATATGCAGCCATTTCTTGGAATTAAAAAAAATAAAAAAATTTCGCCTGCAAAATCTTCAAAGTCTAAGCCTGCATCAGGTTAAGGTTCTATATTAATAGAGAAAATTATCATTCGCGATTTAAGGCTGCCTAATATGTTTGAAAACTTAAGATCAGGGTCTCTGTCGTGAATATTGGATAGACCATTATGAATTTTTATTTCGGGTGAAATAGTTACAAATTTTAAAAAGAAATTAAATCCAACACCTCCTTCAACAGCATAATCAAACTTTTTCAGTTTAATGAGATCTTCTGCATTACGCTCGTTTGAATTACTTGCCAAATCCATATCGTATGTTAAACCGCCAAGCATATATATCCGGAAATTATCAATGCGGTCTGAATTAAATTTTACCTGCAAAGGCAATGAAAAAATGGTAGAGGTAAGCGTTTTCTTTTCTTCCGTACTTTCAAGGGAATTTGGATATTTAAGAGAATATGTAAATGTTTTTGCACCACCGATCATTAGTTGCGGTGCCAATCTTAGCTCAAAGCGATTACTTAATTTAAACGTAGCGAGTAACCCTGCAGAAAAACCGCCGCTGGCGCCAGGTTCTACAGAAAGTACACTATCGTATTGCAGAAAACGCGGGTCTTTTTCTGTATGCAGATTCATATTGGCATACCCAAATACAAGCCCAAAATAATAAGGCATGTTATCATGATCTGGGCGATTAAATTCTTTCTGGGCTTTTAATGATATTGTTGCCAATAAAAGGCAAGAAAAAAGTATTTGCCTGCGCAGGGGAAAAATGAAATTAATTACGCGTGTATTATAAATCATGGACAATTAAAATAAAACTATGAAGTGCAAACAGAGTACAAAATCAGCCAAATGGTTTAAACTTTTCATCTAAACGTTTATTTGGTCTAATTAATTGCAGCAAAATATATCGGTTTACTAAAATAATTAATTTGAAATCACTAACTGTTTACAGTAATCTTAATTAATTCCGGATTAAGCACAACTTTTATCCAAAATTTTATTTTCTCTTTACACAATTCCCATCGTTTTAAACACGTAATAGATTTATGAGATTTTTTATTTGGGCTTTAATATTCTTCACCATTTCAAATAATGTTTTTTCACAGAAACCTGATACACTTGTTGGTGTACAAAACAGTCTATATGAAAACACAGATTCAGCAGCAGGCAAAACAAATATTTCTTCTCCTTTTAATGAAAATGCAAGGATACATTTTTCAACATATTTTATCTTGTTGGGGAGTGATATGAAGCAACAAATAACTGCCCCCTTTCACCAAACCGGAAAAGAATGGATACATATTGGAATGTATGGAGCTTCAGTTGCTGCTTTATCAATAATAGCTGACGAACCTGTACAGCGTTATGCTTCCAGGCTGCATGACAGCAGCAACTTTGTTTCAGGTATCAGCGGTTATGCAACATCTTTTGGCGGCAGATATGAATTATATACATTGGCTGCATTAGGCGGTTATAGTTTTATTTCTAACAATAAAAAATTGCAAACCACTACCCTGCTTGCCACACAGGCATATATAACAAGCGGCATAATTGAAAGTATTGCCAAATATATTACAGGCAGGCAAAGGCCCTTATATTACGATCCGAATAACCCTGAGCCTGAGCCAACTTTTCATGGATTGCTTTATAGTGTGGGGCATAATTCTTACAACCATAAAATAAGCACTTCTTTTCCTTCAGGGCATACCACAGTGGCATTTGCTGTAGCTGCCGTTTTTGCTGAACAATATAAAAACACATGGGTTCCTGCAGTTGCATATAGTGCGGCTTCGCTTGTAGGTGTAAGCAGAATTACAGAAAATAAACACTGGACAACCGATGTTGTGGTGGGTGCAACTTTAGGTTGGTTATGCGGCAAGCAAGTGGTAAATAATTATCACCGATATACGAAAAATAAATCTGCTTCAAAAGGCGGAACAATGTCATTCAATCTGAATTATAACGGCAATAATTTTGAGCCTGGCTTTATATATACTTTTCGTAAATAATTATTAATATTTTAAAGCCAAAACCTGGAAACTTGCTGGTATCATTGGCGGCCTTTTTTCATTGGCAGTTGGTTGACCAAAATCTGCTGTAGGCAAATAAACAGCATGTGTATTTGCATCCACAGTTAATGTTCTTGCACCACGTTTTGTAGGCAGGTTTTCAATCACATCAAATTTATCTTTTGATATTTCTTTTATAATAGTTAAAGTGCCGTCTCCATTAGAAGAATAAACGGTTTTTAATCCTGCATCAAAAGCAGTTCCATCGCAGCCATCACCAATAGGTAATTTAGAAATTATTTTACCGTTTGTTGCATCTATTACCATCAGTAATTTATTATCGCAGCCCGCAAACAAACGCTTTGTACTTCTGTCAATAGACAAGCCTGAAGGTGATTCTCCCGGCGCAATTGACCAGCTATCAATCAGCTTCATTGTATTAATATCAACTACTTCTATTTCGCTTTCGTCTTCGTTATTTATAAAAATTTTCCCTTCACCATCACTCACTGCGGTTTCGGGTTTCCCTTTTACATCAA
This sequence comes from Parafilimonas sp., assembly GCA_039934575.1. GTDB lineage: Bacteria > Bacteroidota > Bacteroidia > Chitinophagales > Chitinophagaceae > Parafilimonas. Next base: position 7,387 of record JBDTLW010000033.1, read on the forward strand.
TGGTGGCAACTACCTTATTGGTTGATGGATCAATTACACTTATATCTTTACTACCTCCATTGCAGGTAATTATTTTTTTTGAATAATCATCATAAAAAATAGCATCAGGATTTTTGCCTGTTGCAATACTGTCGGTAACCTGCAGTGTATTTAAATCAAACACAAAAACATTATTAATTCTTCCGTTGCTTGTAAATCCTTTATTTAAACTGTGAACTAAAGCTATGCCATGGACACCGGTTGTGCCGGGAATTACACCCAGTGAATCACCTGTGTTTTTATCCAACACATTTACCTGTGTGCCATGAGAAACAAATAATTTGTTTGAAGCCGCATCAACAAAAATATAATCCCACCAGCCATCGCTTTTTATGTGAAAAGTGTTGACAACTTTTAAGGAAACTTTTTGTGAATGTGCAGTTGGAGTAATGAAAAAAATTAAGCTCAGCAGCATTATAAATTTGTGCATAATTTATTTTTTAAAATGATATTAGTGTTACCAAATTAAATCTTTTGGTATCAGCGGTACAAATTGAATTATAATTTTGAAGATATTCTGAAGTAAATATTACACACAGACTAATCTTCTTCTTCCTTCAAAAATTTTCCATTTTCATCAAATAGAAGGTCTTTACCTTTTACTTCCGCTTCATACAATTTTGAAATATTCGGGCGGCTTAAAACAGCAGCTTCTTTAATTTTTGCTCCGCTATAATTAGCCTTTATATAATCTGTAACTGCAGCAGGCAACTCACTTACTTTAATATCAGCTTCTGTTTCCATCCAGGTGCCATTTGCATCAAAAGTTGCAGACATACTTTTTGCATCTTTGGTAAAATTGGCTTCATAATTACCATCTTCTTTATCCCATTTTTTTACATCAGTGTTTGGAAAAGATTTTGCAAAAGCAGTTTTAACTGCATCCGGAACATTCTGTGCAGTACAGCTAAATGCAGTAAGTAAAGCAAAAGCAATAATTGTATTTTTCATTTTATTTATTTTAATGAATTGCAAAATTGAAAATTGAATTTGAAGATTTCCTGAAGAAATTATAAAGTAAATTGTATGAAATAATTAAAAGGTTTAATAATTCAGTAATGCTCTGTAAGCAACAATAGGAGTTGTTATTTAGGATATACCGAAATTGTCTGTTAGATTATCTGTTATTAAAGTACCTGCAACGCTAATCAAAACAAACAAAAAGCCAATATACAGGGAACATATTTTTTTGATCTGAATTAGGCTTAATGCTGAAAAGGCTTAATTAATAATTGTTGTCTTACCCTGTAAAATCTTGATTATTGCATAAGCCATAATAGCGATAATCATTCCATAAAACCAAAAATCAAATCTTATTTTTATTTGTCTGTTTATAATATCAAATCCGATTTCATCAAATAAAAAATACATTAAAAACACAAGCAATAAACCAGTTTTTTCTTGTTTCAGTACTTTCTTTATTTTAAATCTTGAACCTGCTGATTGATAGTGTTTAAAATTTGGAATAAATGCAGGTGTACCCGCTGCCCAATGCAAATAGGTGTCCCCAAATTTTTTTCTTAAGTATTGTTCTTCTGCAAACATTATTCTTTCATAATATACCCAGTACATAAAAATAAAAGCCAGAATAAACCATATATTTTGTGTAAGTAACGCTATGCCAAACCACATTAAAAAATTGCCGACATACAAAGGATGTCGTACAATTGAATAGATGCCTTTTGTACTTAACTGATCAGCGATTTGTGATTTTGTATTTCTTCCTGAAGTATTTTCTGGAGAATTGCCAACAGTATAAATTCTAATTCCAAATCCAATAAATGTTATGAATAAGCATATATAACCATAAAATCCATCTATTGCGTTTGTTTCTTCCGGGGGCGATTGAATTATATGCAGTACATAAGCAAAGATGGTAAGAGCTAATATTACCAAAGGCAATACCCCTCTATACCGAAATAAAAAACTTCCCTGAAGTTCAAATTC
>JBDTLW010000034.1:0-9241 GCA_039934575.1 Parafilimonas sp.
GGTTCCATTTTTTATCATTCAATACAAAGCTTGAGGGATGAAAATTTATGCTCACGCCTTCAGGCAAGGTACGCACCTCAGCATCAAGCTGCGCATCATTTAATGTAGCATTTGCACGTGTGGAAATATGCACCTGCGAGAGATCGTTTGATGAATGAATAGAAATATTTGTATTGGGAAAATATGTGCTGTCACTTATATAAATTCTACCGATGCCGCCCGTTAACAATAAGCTGTCATAATCTCCTTTGCCTGTTATTTTCGCATCTTCAAGAGAAAATTTTTTATACTTTGCTGAAGGAATATTTATATCAAAATCGAATTTATTTCCATTGAGTGTACTGATACTTCCGGTAAGCAATGCATCATTAAACCCGGAAAAATTTGAATCAATCAGTTTAGCATATTTATCAAAATCACCGGTACGTATAGTAACATTAAAATTCTGATCGCTTAATTCATTTTTAAGCGGATTTATATAAGAAGGATAATAATGATTAAGAAAAGCCTGGAAGCTTTGCGGCAACTGCAGTATGTTATATTGTCCTGCAACGGAAACAACAAATTCATTGCTTGCAAGAGTTAGTTTTTTTTGATTGTTTGAATCAAGGGCTGCCGTTAAAGCAAGTGAATCAAAATCGAGACTTTCATTGTTATGCGTAATTCTTGCATTCAGAATTTTTGCATAGCCTAAAAAATCATCTATATTATGTCCATGAAAATCCACGTCAAATAAACCAGTAACAGAAAGACTGTCTTTAGATAATTTTAAAGCGAGCAGGTTTGCGTTTACAAGATCACCCAATACATTAAATGAAGGTGCTGAACCGGTAAGATCAATTACTATATTACTGGTAAAATTAAAATTCGGATCATCTGCTTTAAAATCTCCCTGGAAATTTTTTTGCTTTATCGCACCATTAAAAATAAGATTAGAATACGTATAATCTTTAAAGCTCAGCGATGTAAAATTACCATTGATCTTTGTTGCAATTTTATCCAGCTTAAAGCTGCTGCCTTCAACGTTGCCTTTAAAACTTACATTGCCTAAATCAGGTATTGATAAAAATTTCCCAAGATCAAATTGCTTGGTTTCCACGCTTCCGATATATGAGGGCTCTGCTTTTTTAGGAAAAGAAAGCGCTATATCTGCAAACATGCCACCTAATGCACTGGCAAGTGTACCCTTTGCTTTTATATTAGCAGATGTGCCGTTGAACGCACCAATAAAATGCACATTACCCAACGCAACAAGATCGGGGGATTTTATATTTACGATACCGGGAAAAATAAAAGCGATCTCGCGTGTGTTTGTCTGCACATTTGCATTTGCTAAATTGATGATCCTTTTATCCGCGTCTGTTATATTTTTTATTGCAAGATCTCCTGATATGTATGTGCTGTTGCCATTGCGCAGAAAAATATTTTTTACTGTAAAATCAGAAACAGTGCCGTTAAAATCTCCATTCACTAAAAACCGTTCATTCCATTTTGCAAGGCCCGGTGCGAAGTATGCAATATCTTCTGAATATAGCAGGCTGTTTTTTAAATTAACCTTCATTACAACATTGTGCACATAATCGCCCATATCCTTATTAAAATCTTTAAACTGCATTACAAAATAATTTGTAAGCGTACTACTGTTTGTTCTTAAAAGCAACTTTGAAAATTCCATTTTTTGCGGTGTAAACTTAAAAGCAGCCTGCAATTTTTTCAGTTTAAAACCGCTTCTTTCAGCAGCGCTAAGATCAAGGTCTGCTTTAATGGTGTCTTGCATAAAGCTTACATTTTTTATTGTTCCGTTTATTTTAGAAACTTCCAAATGCTTTCCATCAAACAAATTTTCTTTTGATACTTCTCCTCTAAGCCCTGATGCAAAAAAACCATCTTTTATATGCAGTGATCTTATACTTAACCGCATGTTTGAAGGATTAAAAGACATACCGGAATCTTTTACAGTATCTTTTGCCTGCTCTTGTTTTATGCCATCAAAATTTTCGATACTGAATGATGTTTTATCCATATCAATTGAATCAATAAGGATAAGGTTTTTGGATATATCAATATTATTTGCGTCAACTAAAAGACTGCCTGTTTTTAATATTAATTTCTTACCAAGCCACACATCATTTTTTACATACAACACATTTTTAAGATCGAGCTTTTGAATTTTAAGCACAATATTTTTACTGTTCTTTTTTGATTTTTCAGGCGAGGAAAAATGATCAATAAGAAACTGGTAATTCCATACAGAATCGGTTCGTTGTTGTTTAATAACGGCATCTTCCAATCCTATATATTTAAGTTCTATATTTTGTTTTAAAAAGAACCAGTCTGTAATACGCAGCTTTAAAGCGCCTGCATTTAATAAAGTGTCTTTATGCTGATCGAGTATCAGTGTATTTTGCAAATTCATTTTATCAAAAAGAGAAAAATCAACATGCCCGATCTTTACGGTTGTATTAAGATCCTTAGAAAGTTTTGTAGCAATTTTCCCGGCAATAAAATTTTGTACAGGGCTGGTTTGTATCAGCAGCCAAACCAGCAGTATTAAGGCCAGTACACCAATAAAAAAACGCAGAAATGTTTTTGGCCACAAGATCAAAAATGCTATAAGCAAACAAATAATCAACAGCAAAATAATGTTGGGCCAAATCAGCCACCATGCTGCCAGGCCCATAGCCAAACCAATAAATATTTTCAATGATTTTTTCAGCAAATCAATTTGTAATTAGGGTAAAGATAGAGCCAAGATCGTGAATTTGTATTCGTTTAACTTTCTATAATGTAATAAATGCATTCAAAAATAATACAGCTAATTAACAGCATAACTATAACTTAAAAAAGATCTTCTTTTTATACAGAAAATAACAAAGGCTCCATTCAAGTGCAAAAATGCAAAGCGAAGAAATAATGGCGCGGGGCATTTCAGCAACATGTATAATTTGCAAAAGCCCGCTGCTTATTGCTGTGATATAATCATTAAACCAGCGTGAACCAACTATCTCAAAAAATAAATAAATGAAAAGAGAATTCATGCCAACGACAAGAAAAAATTGCAGGTATTTTTTATGATTGCGCATATCAATCCACCAATAGCAAAGGGCTAATCCCCAAAGGCAAAATCCTAAAGACGCAAGTGTGAATGAAGATGTGGCAATACGCTTAATGATTGGTGTAACATGCGTAATGTCCAAACCAAATCCAATGGCTATACTAATTATACCCCAAAAAAACAGCGGTTTAATCTTATTTTTTGTATCGCTCAAAAATAACTTTCCTGCTAAAGCCCCGGCAATTGTATGCACGGCTGTTGGAATACAATTAATAGCAACCCATCCATCATGATTTATCTTATTCATTAAAATAAGATCAACATAATTACCAAAATTATGCTGATCAGTAAATGGCTGATCAAAGTTTGGAATATTTGTAAACCGGTATAAAATTTCTGTCAGCAGCAAAAGAAAAACACAAAATATTATTTGTGCTGATGGGCGCCATTCAAATATTAAAAAAGTAACCAATGTTGTAAAAGCTAATTGTGTAAGCACATCCCATAATTGAAAAGATAAGCCATTTGGTCTTACTGCATAATCCAAAACGCCCCAGAAAAATAACCAGCCACTGCGTCTCAAAGTTTTTTTGAAAGACCTGCTCCATGTATAGCCCAGTTGTTTTTGTTTGCGTAATGAATATGCCATGGAAACACCTGCCATAAACATAAAGCCAGGCTGAATAAGATCCCAGAAATGCAAACCATTCCAGGGATGATGAAAAAATTCGTGCATGAAGCCATGAAATAATGTGCCTTGAGAAGCATCAGAAAGATGCTCATATAAACCTGTGCTTTCAAGCGCAAGCATTACCATGATAAAGCCGCGCATAAAATCAAGCGACAGCAGACGCTGTGAGATATTGGTGCGAAAAACTGTTGGTTCCATAAGCAGTGGTGATCTTAAAAAATGATCAGGATTTAAATATAAATTAATACATGATACTGCAATAATTTTTAACAGGAAATCAATAGATAAGCCTTTATAATAAAATAAATATTGAACGGCAATAAGCAAATAAATATCTGCCTGAAAATGCTATGCCAGATTATGGCAATGCAAATGCCACATAGCTATCTCCTGATTTTGTTCCTAATTTACCGCCACCACATGCAATCACAATATATTGTTTTCCATTTACTTCATACGTTGCCGGCGTGGCAAATGCTGCTGCAGGTAATTTTGTTTGCCATAATAATTTCCCCGTACGTTTATTATATGCTCTGAACATTCCATCTTTTGTGGCACCTATAAATAATAGACCACCTTTTGTTACTACAGGTCCGCCATAATTTTCGCAGCCTGAATTTGGAATACCGGGCACTTCATCTTCACCAAAATTTTGCTCCCAAACATAATTTCCGTTATTCAAGTCAATCGCATTCAACACACCCCATGGCGGCGCTAAACCAGGCAAGCCGCTTTTTGTAATAAACTTATTATAACCTGAAATTTGATACGGCAATATGCGGAATGAATCAATAGCAGATAACTGAGCAGTATATTTTTTGCTGAACTCATTTTTTAAATTCAGTACATACGATGCAATGGCTTCTTTATCTTCCTGCGGTAAATGCTGAAATGATGGCATCATTCTTCGTCCTGCATTTATAAAACTTATCAACTGGTCTTTATCAAGCTTCTTATCTACATCAACAATGGAAGGGTTGTTACCGCTGCCTTTTCTATCAGGTCCATGACAAGACATGCAAGTTGCTTTATATAATCTTTCACCAGCTTGTTTAAAATTTTCTTCATGCTTAGCATTGTCCACATCAAACATCTGCAGTATCCAGGCCATTTGATTATCGTTGGTATATAAAATTCCTGTTTCAGGATCAACTGCCGGACCGCCATATTCTGCGCCACCATCAAAGCCTGGAAAAATTATAGTACCTGCTTTTGATTGCGGCGTAAACATTCTGCCGGTATGTATAGTACCTAATAATTTTACAACAGAATCGTATTCATTTTTTGATAAGTATGGATTTACATCTTTTTGTGTTAATGCCTGGCGAACAAAAGGCAAAGGCTTTTGGGGAATGGGTTGTGTTGGCCATATTTTTTCACCAATTAAATCTGTAACAGTATCCATTGCTGTTTCAACAACAGGAAATAAAGGTTGCCCGTTATCACGGTTGAATAAAAAAACAAAACCTGTTTTTGTTGTTTGTGCAACAGCATCAATTTTTTTACCATCATGATTAACGGTTAATAAAACCGGAGGTGATGATGGATCATAATCCCATGTATCATGATGCAAATATTGAAAATGCCATTTCTCTTTTCCGGTTGCAGCATCAAGCGCTAACATGCAATCTGCAAACAAATTTGAGCCGCGTCTTTTCCCTCCATAAAAATCCATAGATGCAGAACCAATTGGTATGTATGCAATGCCGCGATTTTGATCTATCGTCATGCCCATCCAGTTGTTTGCACCACCTGTATATTTATATGCATTTGGGTTTTCCCAGGTTTCATAACCAGCTTCACCGGGATGCGGAATGGTATGAAACTGCCAAACAATTTTTCCTGTTTGTGCATCAAAAGCGCGAATATCACCAGGCGCAGCATCCATACCTTCGCTTACACGCGTGCCGGCAATAATTAAATTTTTATACACAGATGGCGGCGATGTTTGCGTAACAAACAAATCTTTCACACCATCCATTTCCAATCCATCATGCAAATCAACTTTACCTCTATTCCCAAAGCTTGTTTTAAGTTTACCTGTGTTTGCATCAATACAAACTAAGTCGGAGCCGGCTCCGTAAAAAATACGTTTATCATCTTTGCCATCACTCCAATAAGTAACACCGCGATTATTATTTAAAACAAAGTGCATTCCTTTATTTTCTGAAATAGAATCGAAAGGTGAATACATCCATTTTTGTTTTCCAGTTGCTGCATCTACTGCAAATACTTTCAGCATTGGTGATGTGAAATACATGATGCCATCAACAATAATCGGGTTGCATTGTATTTGCGAATGTGCAGCCGTGTCTGCATCGCCGGTATGAAACTCCCAGGCAACCTGCAACTGTGATACATTGTTAGTATCAATCTCTGTTAATGAAGAATATTTATTTCCATTTGAATTTCCGTGCGCTTTTTCCCAGCCGCTGTAATTAATTTCTTCTTTATTGCTTTTACATGCAATCCATATTAATACAGAAAATAATAAAATGCTAATCAGCAATTTTTTTTTCATAGCAGTAATCAATTTATTAATCAAATATAATATTAAGGATTTTGTTTTAAGGAAGATTAGCTGAGGAATACCTCACTATCACAATTACAATATTTATTGCTGCAGACAGAAGCTAAGAAGCAATTTATTTCGTACTTTTACGAAAGTTAGCAATCAATAAACAGGATATTATTTATTTGATACATATAATGTTTTTTCTATGTTATGAAGAATTTAATTATTACCTTATAACTGAAAAACCGAGACCCCGAGTTTTCATTAAAAGCAAATCTTACCAAGGTTTGCTTTTCTTATTTTAGCTGAAAGCTGTCATCCTATTTTAAAGTAATTTTATCGCATGGCAATTAACCGTTATACTATTCGCGTATATGGAATTTTAATGGATAAAAATAAACGGGTTTTATTAAGCGATGAATTTATTCGCGGCGATTATTTTACCAAATTTCCCGGCGGCGGTTTGGAATTGGGTGAAGGCACAAGAGATTGTTTACAGCGGGAGTTTAAAGAAGAAACAGGTCTTGATGTAATTATCGGCGATCATATTTATACAACAGATTATTTTCAACAATCAGCATTTAATCTAACAGACCAGATCATCTCTATTTATTATTTTGTACAGGCTGAAGATATAAACAAGCTGCAGGTTAAAATAAAATTATTTGATTTTGAAACGTATCAAATTTCAGATCCAAAAGGGCAAAGCGAAGTATTGCGCTGGATTGAATGGAACGCATTAACAGAAGATGCAGTTTCTTTGCCGATAGATAAGTTAGTGGTAAAAATGCTAAAGCAGTCAATGAGTTAATACTTGTTGACAAGTTGATAAGTTTATAGGTTAAAGAGATGATCGTTTATATTACTAATCAACCAATCAACTATTCTACTAATCAACTATTCAATTAATCAACAATAACTATGTCACAATTAATCACGGGAATACATCATGTAACGGCCTTAGCTGGTAATCCGCAAAAGAATCTTGATTTTTATGCAGGTATTTTAGGTCTTCATCTCGTAAAAAAAACGGTGAATTTTGATGCGCCGGAAGTCTATCATTTTTATTACGGAGATGAAACAGGAAACCCCGGAAGTATTCTTACTTTTTTTCCTTACGGAGATATTATGAAAGGCAGACATGGCAAAGGCATGCTGAACACAACTACATTTTCTGTACCCATGTCTTCGCTTAATTACTGGCAGCGACGATTGACAAAATTTAAAGTTCAGTTCAAACAACCGCAACAACGTTTTAATGATGATGCAATAATTTATTTTGAAGATGAAGATGGGCTTGGTTTAGAATTGGTGTTTAATGATAAAGATGAACGTAAAGGTTTTACGTATGGAAACATTCCTTTGGAAAATTCAATAAAAGGTTTTTATAATGTTGAGATTTGGGAAGAAGGTTATGAACGCACTGCAGCCATACTTACAGAGCAATTAGATCATACATTAATTGCGGAAAAAGGCAATCGTTTTCGTTTTGCTGCAACAGATGCGCCCGGCAATTATGTGGATATAGTTTGTGCGCCGGATAGTTTAAGAGGATTAGGCGGCGGCGGCACGGTGCATCATATTGCATTTGCAACAGCCAATAAAAAGACACAGGAAGAAGTACGCATTAAAATTGCACAACGCATGCTGAATCCAACACCCATACTTGACCGGCAATATTTTACTTCTATTTATTTTAAAGAACCGGGCGGCGTTTTATTTGAAGTAGCAACAAAGGAACCCGGCTTTTTAATTGATGAAGATAAAGCGCACTTAGGTGAAACATTAAAACTTCCTTCATGGTATGAGCATAATAGAAATATAATTGAGCAGGCCGTTGCAACAGTAAGTTTTAATGCAGAAAAATTTATTTGATATGCAAGACAATAAAATTTTTTCTTCGGGCAAAAATATCAGCGAAGCAAAAAAAGTATTGGTGATGGTGCATGGCCGCGGTGCATTTGCAGAAGATATACTTACACTGGCAGGATATTTTAATGTAAAAGATTATGCATTAATTGCACCGCAGGCAGAAAGTAATACCTGGTATCCTTATCCATTTCTTGCAGCCCCACAACAAAATGAACCGTGGTTGTCCGATTCATTGAATGTATTGACTGAAGTTGTATCTGATATAAACAGCAACGGTATTACTTCAGAAAATATTTATTTCTTAGGCTTTTCCCAAGGTGCATGTTTAATGCTGGAATTTGTAACACGCAATGCAAAAAAATGGGGTGGCATTGTTGCTTTTACCGGCGGATTAATTGGCGATAAAATTTATAGTGAAAATTATAACGGTGATTTTATGAACACGCGTGTTTTTATTGGCAGCAGTGATCCTGATCCGCATGTGCCTGTTGAAAGAGTGTATGCAACCGAAGCTATTTTAAAAAATATGCATGCTGATGTAACTTTAAAAGTTTATCCTGATTTAGGTCATACTATTAATAAGGATGAAATAGAACAAGCAAATACTTTAATATTTAATGAGTAAATAATTGTGATGTTGCAACTGCCGGTATATCTTGATAATAATTCAACAACTAAATGTGATCCGCGTGTTGTTGAAGCAATGCTTCCGTACTTTTCAGAATTATATGGAAATGCTGCCAGTAAAACACATTCGTTTGGCTGGACAGCGGAAGAAGCTGTTGAAACTGCACGTGCACAATTAGCTGCAATAATTAATGCTGATAAAACAGAAATTATTTTTACATCAGGCGCAACGGAAAGTGATAACCTTGCTCTGAAAGGTGTGTTTGAAAATTATTCATCAAAAGGCAATCATATAATAACAGCAACAACCGAACATAAAGCTGTGCTTGATACCTGCAAACACATTGAAAAACCTGGTGGAGAAATAACTTATCTCAACGTAAAAGCTGATGGAAGAATTGATGTTGATGAGCTTGAAAAAAACATCAGACCAACTACAATTCTTATTGCAATCATGTATGCTAATAATGAAACAGGCGTT
>JBDTLW010000035.1:0-9213 GCA_039934575.1 Parafilimonas sp.
TGAATATATAATAATACACATATAAACAATGTGTGTTGGGCTCTGATACGAAGCTAATAATTTCACTTTAGAAAATTTTGCAAGTTTCATTTTGGATATGTCAGGAAGCAAATCTCATTTGTAGATTGATAAGAAGAGAGCAATTATTAAAAGTGATATCGTTAACATTCATTTTTGCTATTATTATCAAATTATGAGCGATGAATAATAATGGCAACATCCAGTGATCTCTCTAAATCGAGTTGTAAACTTTTAAGGTTCTTTCATATTAAGTGCACTAACTTTAATAATAGGTTTTACGGCACTGTCATAACTGATGAGATTATCCCTGCCATAATTAACTCATAATAAAATCTTTCTCTGTAAAAGACAAGTGGTTAAAAATAGCTTCCATCGAATTACACTAACTATCAGTTCAATATATTCCAACATGAAGCAAAGAAATAGAATCACTAAAAACAATTCTTAAGGCATAGCTTTATAAAACTTGACCTAATTGAAAAAATCTAATCAAATGCTTCACGTGAAACTTTAAACTTTTTTAAATAAAAATTCTCTTTTGAACGCATCTGCTCTTTTTTAAGAGCGGTGTCATCATTGTAGCCGCACAAGTGCAGTGCTCCGTGAATCAAGACCCTTACTAGCTCGCTTTGGTAGGATACCTTATAATTTTTGGCATTTTCTTTTATTCGCTCGCTGCTTATATATATTTCTCCTACAATTGGCTCGTGTGGATTTGATAAAGGGAAAGTAATTACATCAGTATATGTATTGTGATTAAGATATCTACGATTAATTTCAAAAAGATACTCATCGGAGCAAAAAAAATAAGTAATTCCATTTAAAGTGATCATTTCCTCTGTAAATAAAAAAATAATTAGCAATTTTACCGCAGACCTGTTTTTAAGATTTACAGTTGCATCAGAGCTATAAAATAATATCTTCTTCATTACTTACAAAAATCGTAAAGTTAAATAGTGCTAATACTAATAGTTTTGTAAATATTTTTGAGAAAATGAAATTATCTGATTTAGAAATTGGTCAGCGGGCAACTATCATTGAGTTTTCAAAAGATGAAATTTCAATAAAATTAATGGAAATGGGTCTTGTACCTGGAGAAATAATTTATATAGAAAAATTTGCTCCTTTAGGTGATCCAATTTCTATAGCTGTTTCGGGGTATAGCTTAAGTTTAAGGCTTAATGAGGCAGAGAATGTCACGGTAGAGGTTTTATATTGATATGAAAATCAAGTAATTAGTGAAAATAGGTTTATTTTTTGGGTCTTTTAATCCAATCCATATCGGTCATTTAATTATTGCTAATACCGTAATAAATGAAACCAGCCTCGCCAAAATCTTCTTTATTGTTTCTCCTCAAAATCCCTTAAAAAAACAGTCAGAACTTTTACCTGCCCTTAACCGGCTATCCCTTACTTCTGCGGCTTTACAGAGTGATAAACGGTTTGAAGTTTCTGATGTGGAATTTACACAACCACTGCCTTCATTTACGATTAATACTTTAGAATATTTTGAAGAAAAATTTGCCGCTGATGAATTCTCACTAATTCTTGGCTCAGATAGTTTTTTAAATATATCAAACTGGAAAGCCCATGAACAATTACTTCAAAGAAGAATAATTGTTTACGAAAGACCCGGATATCCTTTGAAAGACGATCACAAAACACCCAGTATTATGTTTCTAAAGTCACCACTGCTAGATATATCTTCAACAGCAATAAGACATCTTATTAAAGCGGGAAAAAGCATCCGCTACTTAGTTCCTGAAGCTGTTATAAATGAAATAGAAAATAATGATTTTTACAGATGATAATAACTTATAACAATGCCCATTAAAAGACAAAGCAGCGGAACGAACTGAGGACGTAATTTGGTAAATGAGAGAAGACAAAAGGTGCCCGCTATAACAGCAATATTTGCAAAAGGTAGTACAGAGCCTACCGTAATATCAACAGAAACATCCTTCATTAAATAAATTGTGGAACCAATCATTATACCAACTACAGAAGCATTAATACCCTCAAGCGATCTATAAATAACCGCATATCTTTTAAGATTATGCCAAACAGGAAAAAAGAATAATACAAGCAAAAGGCTGGGCAGGAATAATGCAATTGATCCTATTGCACAAGCTAAAAGCTGCATCTTATAGCCTGAGTTCTTAAGAGAAATTCCTCCCATATAAGCTCCAACAGAAAAAACCGGACCTGGTATAGCTCTTATCATCCCTGCTCCCGTTAAAAAATCATCCTTATTAATTTTAAGAGCGCCTGGATTTTTCTCTTCTATACGGTATGTATTAGGATGCACTACATATTGCTGATACATCATGGGTATTAACACATCTCCCCCTCCAAACACCAGACTTCCAAAACGATAAAAATTTTCAAATAAATTATAGGGTGCACGATTTGGCCAGTTTTGCTTCCTCGCAGTTTCACTTATATAACCTGCAACTGCAAAAACAGCAAAGAAAATAAGAATATTTGCCCATTTTATTTTTTGGGGGGGAATGCCTTTTTGTGGAATTCTTTTACTGCTAAAATTAGTTGCAACACCTGCGGCAATTATTACTACAGGAAATGTCCATGGTGTTTTAAAAAGAAAAAAACTGATTATAGCTGCAACTATTGTTATAACTGTGGTAATAGTGTTGTTAACAGCCACCTTGCCCATCTTAAACGCTGAAAAAGCAATAAAGCCTACTGACATGGGTTGAATAAAATTAAAAATTCCCACTAAAGCTTGCTTATCATTTATATACTCAATCAAAAAAGAAAAGGCACCCATTAAAATACTTGCAGGAGTAATCCATATCAACAGGGTTAATATAGCCAATGGTATCCCTCCACGTTTATAACCAATAAGGGTAAGCGTTTGTGTGGAAGAAGCACCGGGTAACATTTGGCAAAAAGCATTGTATTCCAACAATTCCTGTTCTGTAACATCATGGCGACGATGTACAAAATTTTTTATCATCATTCCAAAATGTCCCTGTGGACCGCCAAATGCAGCAACACTATGAAAAAAAACAGCTTTCAAAAACGGAATATGACGATGCAGAATCAATTTTTAAATTTTGTGTTTAATTTATTTCTTAAGCCCTATTTCACTTAATCGCTCATCAAGGTACTCACCCGCTGTTATATCATCATAATTTTTAGGATGATTTTTATCACTACAATTCAGTAAACAAGCCAGGCTCATTTCACTGCGCGGATGTAAAAAGAATGGAATTGAAAACCGGCTGGTGTGCCATAATTCTTTTGGTGGATTTATAACACGATGGGTAGTACTTTTTAATTTATTATTTGTTAACCGTTGAAGCATATCGCCAACATTCACTACAATTTGGTCAGGCAAGGAAGTAACGTTAATCCATTCGTCTTGTTTTGTAAGAATCTGTAATCCGTCTGCGGATGCCCCAACCAACAATGTAATTAGATTGATATCCTCATGCTGCTCGGATCGAATAGCAGATTTTGCCTCTTGTTTTATTGGCGGATAATGAATACAACGTAAAATAGAATTACCATTTTGCATATATTCATCAAAATAATTTTCAGATAAATTTAAGTACAACGCAATTGCTCTTAGTAAAGATGCACCGGATTTTTCAAAATGCCTGTACACATTTTCTAATGTAGTTTTAAATCCCTCCACTTCTTTCACATCAATATTTTTAGGATAAATTTCATAATACCCTTCAGAATTCTCATCAGGAATTTGCCCGAATTGAAAAAACTCTTTCAAGTCTGGTGCCTCACTGCCTTTTGCGTGCTCTTTTCCAAAACTTGTATAACCACGTTGTCCTGCAAGACCGGGTACTTCATAATTAGCTTTTATGCACAAAGGCAAGGAAAAAAAACGTTGCACTTTATCATACAACTCTTTAATAAGCTCATTAGGAATGCCGTGATTTTTTACTGATACAAAGCCTACGGTTTGATAAGCCTTACCTAAATTCTCTACAAAAAGATTTCTTTTTAAATGATTATCATTCAAAAAATCAGATAGATCTACAACTGGAATATTTTCTGCCATAGCAAGCTATTAAAATGGCAAAATACAAAACTTTGCAGCATATAAAACCGATTATTGTTGCAATAGTTTTTTAGTGTATTAAAAATTGTTGGGTTTTTTCTATATGCCACTAAACAAAGAGAGCCTCTGCTAAAAAGCAAAAGGCTCTGTTTAGTCCCAACCTTAACCAAGTTTATAATGCTAATCGTTCAAAAAATGAAGAGGTGATGTCTGTAATCCTCACCGTTTTTTTAATTGAAGACTTTGAATTAATACTTACTTCAGTTTTTTTTACTGCAGATTTCTCTGAATCATTTTTTTGCTGATAATGGTAATGAGTACTATCACTAATTTTAGGTTCTTCTGGTTCAGATTGGTCATCTGAGCTTTGATTATTATCTTCATCTTTTACTTCCTGCTGATGTGTTACTTTCAATCCATCATTAGTCATAATATATTCCACGTTACTGTTCCAGCTATAATTGTTATGCCAGTCGTCATTCCAATCCCAGTCATTATATCCATCGCCTAAATTCAGGTTAAAACCGCTGTATTCATGAATTGTTCTATCTATCTCTATCTTCTTGCCAACAGGTACATCAATAATTAACAGTACTTGTTGGTTTCTGAACTTCTCATTTTTTGAAATATCAAAACCTCTCGGCAAATTCACAATACTATCAAATTGGCTAATAGCAAAATCAATTTTAGTAGCTGCATCTTTAGCAGATTCGGGGTTTGCCCCTCGGCTGAATTTTATTTCGCTGATATGAAATAAACTGTCTTCACTTTTTTGAATTCTTAATTGCACAGTTCTTAATACAACACTATCTTCTGATAAGGCATAAAACGGAGATTCATTTCTATTCCAATGAATACCATACCAATCGCCATCAAAATATCGTACATTACTTCTCGGCGCAGCTTTAATAAATATTTTCCCGTTTGATGGCTGCACAATAGACATCTTTTCTTCAATGCCAGCCTTGGTTTTATAATCCCTGGAAATAGATGCTACCAATAAAATGGCGGCTATCCATCCTAATGTCCACAAACTGCCAAATGTATAACCAATATAAGGATTATGAGATTTTGACCGGATAAGCCTGCGGATGATCCATACAACAAAAGCAATTACGGGAACACCAAGAAAAAGCAATAATGTACTCCATGCGAGAAAATTTTGATATGCCCCGGCTATTATAAATCCTTTTAAGGGAAAAGCACTAACACCACCCGCCATTACCCCAACCATTATTAATATTAATACAATCATAGCCATAAGAAGTGCAAATGCAATGGAACCGGCAATAAGAAGAAAAAATCCTTTAAAAATTATTCCAATTGCATGCCCTAATCTGCTTCCGTTTTTTCTTACTGTTGGGACCACTTCGCCTGCCATTGTACGGCTTTTGTTTTGAAAAGTTTCCTTTACTTCAGCACCCCACTTTTCAGTACGCGTTTTTAAACTGCCAAGATCTTCCTGAATTGTATTTTTAATTGTATTAAGGTCAACTTTTTCGCCACGCATTTCCAGTTTTTCGGTAGCACTGTGCGCCTGTGGGATTACAGCCCATAAAACAATATAAATGATAAACAAAGAGCCTCCAAACGAGCCGAAAATTACAGAAGGAAAAGGATTAAAATGGAAGAACACATTCTGAAAAATTGAACTCATGATACCAAGCACAAGAGGCAGTGCAAATATGAATCTTGGTATCCAAACTGACATATTAAAATAAGCTGCAATACCACTTGCCACACCGGCTATAACTTTATCATCGGGATTTCTGAATAATCTTTTGCGCAATTGCGTTTCAAGTGATCTTGAAGGAAGAATTATCCATAATAAAATGTATATCAAAAAACCAGTTCCAAAACCTCCAAATGTGATAACTGCAAACAAAATACGCATGATAGAAGGGTCTATTCTAAAATAATTTGCAAGTCCTGCACAAACACCGCCAAGCAGTTTATCATTCTCATCTCTGTACAATCTTCCTCTTGCACCGGGGGCAGTTTGAAATTTTTCGGATGACTGATTAGCTCCAGCATTATCTGTTTTACCAGTTCCGCCATCTTCTGCTTCAAAATCTGCAGGTCTGCCAATACTGTTTATTATAGATTCTACATCGGTATCGGTAATACAGGCACTACCCTTTTTAAGCACTTCGCTGAACAATTCTCCTACCCGGCTTTCGATATCATTAATAATTTCATCTTTGCCGTCTTCATTTGCGAAGAACTGCCTCAGGCTTTCAATATATTCTTTTAAAATTTCGTAGGCGCTTTCCTCAATCGGAATTACACGTCCCTGAAAATTTATATTAATTACCTTTTTCATTTTACTTTAGTTTATTGGTTATTGTTGGGATTTTCCTCAGGCAAATTTTCTTTGCCGTCAGGTGAAGTGAGTTTTTGAACTGCATCTGCCAGTTCATTCCATGTTCGCTCAAGTTCTCCATAAAATTGCAAACCCTGATCTGTCATTAAAAAATATTTTCGTGGCGGGCCTGAATTACTTTCCACCCATCTATAAGTTAAATAGCCGGCATTTTTTAAACGCGTAAGTAAAGGATAAAGCGTACCCTCTAAAATATTTAAATTGGCTCCTTTCATCTTGTCAACTATGTCACTTGGATAAACTTCTCCCTGCCGTATAATTGACAAAATGCAAAACTCCAATACACCTTTCCGCATTTGGCTTTGTGTGTTTTGAATATCCATACAGAGTTTTTTATTTTCTTGATTTGATTACACAAAAATAGTACTTATTTAATACTATGCAATACATAATACCTTTTTTTTAAAGGTAATCTATTTAGCAGACTAATGGAAGTCATACAATAGATTGATATTCAATAAATTATTCACTTAGACTTTTTGGGAATAAATGATAAACGGTTAAAGTGTGGGATGAAAAGTGGAAATTTTACCAAAAATTATTGCTGAGAAGACAGAAATCTGTTTATGATTTCAAAAGTTGTTTTATTTTTTGCATCATCAAGTGAGTTGGCAATTCCTTCTTTTTCAGCGGCGGTGAGGTGAAAACTTAATGAAGCAGAAACGGTATTTTGTGAAGCTTCATAACTAAATGTTGTTTTATAAAATTGCGGGCCATAAGCATTAAGCATATAATTTATCTCATCCTTTTCATAATAATCCTGAAGGTTAAACCAGTTATTTTGCAACAGCAGCATTGGCTTGGTAATTAAACCTAAAATTGAATTCACTTCATAAGGTCGCGCCCAATCTTCCATTGACCTGTCACGAATTTCCACAAGTACAAGCTTTGAAGTATTTTCTCTTAACCAATTCTTAAAAATATTTATAAACCGTAAACTGGTCTCATGGCCAAAATTATCCCGCAAACCTCCATCCATCACATCAATTTCAGGCTTCGCCGGCATTTCAATATTAGGTAATACAAAAGGGAAAGTTGCATTCATACGCAACACAGTGAGAAATCGTATGTTTCCTGCATTTTGTTTTACAAAAAAAGATTGAAAATCTACGCCATCAATATCGTAGGCACTTAAATTATTATTCTCTTTTTGTGATTGCATCATAAACCGCATGGGGTGTGTTGCAACAATCATCTTTCTTCCATCTCTCGTGATAGTTGAATTAAAGATCATTGAAGGAATAGCAGCTTCTTCTTCAAGCTTTTTATAATCATTTAATCTTTTATTTAAAACACCCCTTGTATTTGCATTTAATTTTTGTTCAAAAGCATAGCCACGATCACGTATATAAGAATTGCCATCAAGCCTGAAAGTGCTTAATGGCCCAATCATATCCCGTGCTACAAGTGAAGAAAAAACGGGGTTTAAAAGATCTTTTGAAATATTACCAATGTATTGTTTGTGCTGCAATGAATTTATTTGTCCTTCTTGCTTTTTAAGGTAAAGTTCTCTGAAATAAGCTGCACCAATCATACCTCCAGAAGCGCCGGTTATTAAAAAACACTTCGGGAAAAATTTACCCTGTGTTAAAGTATCAAGTCTTGTTAAAACATCCATAGTAAAGGCAGCACTTCTATTGCCTCCACCGCTTACATCAACTATAAACATGACCGGCTTTTCTTCATGCTGTCGTGCTTTCCAATTATTTAATATAGAAATAAATGCTGCACTATCTTTTGCAACGTCTGCATTATTCATTAGCTGAGAAAGGCTGTTTTTATCATACTCAGGGCGCTCGGTAACATTATTATAATTTAAGCCGTAGGCTTTATTTCGCGGGTCAATTATGTGTTGTTGAAACATCCAGTTAACCAGTAAATAAATAAGCAGTACCACTGGGATACTCCAGTTACCCAAAAAAAGTGAAAGTGCCCCTGCAGCAGCAATCAGTATTGTGAAAAATAGAGTTATGCTTGCAGCTGCAGGAATTTGGAAATATTTGTTTTCAGAAAAAAAACCAATTAAGACCAAAACGGCAAAAGCAAGAAACACAGCTTTAATTGCGGCAATATGATGTCGCTTAAATATTGACTGTAAAAACTCCTGGCTATAATGTTTTATATTTCTTGGTTTGCGTAACCTGAGGGTGGCACTTAAAAACCAATCAATGCGCATTTCTCCTTTCTCAATTTTTGAATTTTTAATTATCCTCGATGCACGTTCATATTTTTCATTTGCAGTTGTAAAATCCGTTGCCATTTTGCGGAATATTTTTTTATCAGTACCAAAAAAATACCCAAAAGCAATTGCAATAGATAAAATAAAGCCTCCTAAAAAACCGCCGGTAAGAGAAGCCATTTCCCATGAAGAAGATAATTCTTCATTACGCCCATACTGTATGGCAAAAAGAAAATAGCAAAGCAAAAAGATTATTGGTATCACCGCATTATTGATGCAATATTTTAAAAACGGTTGTGATGTTGTTGCCAGAAATTTTATATGCCTGCTGTGCAGAATAAACGTGGTTATATTCCAACTCATTATATAAGTGGCAACTGCAAAACCAGCAAATGAGGTACTTAATGCATTTACATGTCCTAAATATTCGGGAGCAAGCATTAAAGAATCCGCTCCATAAGGTTTTAAAAAATGCCCGCTTATTGTAGCAAATAAAATAAACCAAAATAATAGCAAAACCTGGTATCTGCGAAAATGCAGAAATACAAGTTGTACCGGAAGAGAATAAAAAAAACCTGTGAAATATTT
>JBDTLW010000036.1:0-9163 GCA_039934575.1 Parafilimonas sp.
CTCCTCATTTTTTCAGTTCTGCATAATTTCAGGTTTCGAACACTTGTGGTCTGGAAACTCCGCAGAGCCAAAAAAATTTATATGAGCGAAACAAAAAACAACCTCTTCCCTATTTTTCTAAAGCTGGAAGAATTAAGACTATTAATTATTGGTGCAGGTGAAATTGGTTTTGAAAAACTAAACACTGTTTTATCTAATTCACCCAATACAAGAATAAGAATTGTGTCAAATTATTTTAAGCCCGAAGTAGAGGAACTGTCTTTTCAATATCCAAATATACAGTTGATATATTCGGATTATAAGCCGGTGTTTTTAGATCAGTGCGATCTTGTTATTGCCGCCGTAAATGATATTGCGTTGGCAGAACAAATAAGAAACGATGCAAAACAAAAAGGCAAACTCATTAATGCTGCAGATAAGCCTTCGCTTTGTGATTTCTATCTCGGTTCAGTTGTTACAAAAGGAGATATAAAGATTGCTATTTCTACCAATGGAAAATCGCCTACGCTGGCAAGAAGACTTAAAGAATTTTTTAATGAAGTATTGCCTGATGAAATCGAAATTGCCTTAGCAAATTTGCATACAATAAGAAACAATATTAAAAGCAGTTTTAAAGAACGGGTAAAGAAATTAAATGAGATCACCGCTTCGCTGATTGAGTCTTAAATGTGAGGGTTTATTAGTTTTGGTTTTGCAGATTTTATATGTTGCAGTATTGCATGTAAAGAAAATTGCGGAATCAGCAATATTTCTCATTTAGCAATTTGAAATTGGGTATGAATGTATCTCAATTAATATTAGAGTTTCCTGAAATATATTTCCCCTTAAAAATAATGTGAATTAAATGTAAGTTATTATTAGGTTATTTTATCTCAGTGTACGTATCTTTCCCTCTGAAAACCTTTATAAGAAAGGTCTTTTACAAATAATATTAACTCTTTAAATTTTAAAAATCATGGCAACAGCAAAAAAAGCCGCTCCAAAAAAGGCAGCGAAAAAGGCTGCAAGAAAACCAAATGCAGCATTTATGGCGCCACTTACACCAGGTGATAAATTAGCTGCAGTAATTGGCGAAAAGCCTGCACCAAGAACAGAGATTGTAAAAAAAATCTGGGATTACATTAAGAAAAACAATCTGCAGGATAGCAAAAACAGAAGAATGATTAATGCAGATGCAAAACTGAAGCCTCTGTTTGGCAAAGAACAGGTTTCAATGTTTGACCTGGCTAAAATAGTGAATGATAATATTAAAAAATAACACGCGCTGAAAACCGTTGGTGAGTTTCAGATTTATCTGAAATGCTTTAATCAATTTAAGCGTAAGCAGGAAATGCTAAAGTATATCCTGCTATAATAAAATTTAAACTTATCAATAATAAAGCAGTTAGATGATTCTGGCTGCTTTTTTATTTTATAAAGATGACCATTGCTGCTGACATAGGGTTGACACAAGCTATTAGTTCCTTTGTATTCTAAAACAAATTATTATGACATTTATTGAATTTTTTAAGAAACAATTTATTGAAGAAGGCGGCACTACACGAAAAATACTTTCAAGAGTGCCTGATGATAAATTTGATTATTCACCGCATGTAAAAAGCATGAATATGAAACGGCTTACAACGCATATTGCAGATTTGCCGGGATGGATACACATGACCTTTACAAGCGATGGAATTGATTTTGCAGAACCATACGAAGTGCCGCAGATAAATACTAATAAAGATCTGATGGATTATTTTGAAAAAAGATATGCTGAAGGCTTATCTGTATTGGTTCCTGAAAATGAAAATTTTTTAGATAAACCATGGACTTTAAGAAACGGCGAAAAAATTTATAGCAGTGATCCTAAGATTGATATTGTAAGAATGTCGTTAAGCCAGCAGATACATCATCGTGCGCAGTTAGGTGTGTATTTAAGATTGCTGGATATTCCAATCCCCGGCAGTTATGGGCCAAGCGCTGATGAAAATAATTTTGCATAAGCAGATGATTTAATCATCTTAAAAAAATAGCCAGTTGCAAAACCGGCTATTTTTTTTACGTGTAAAATTAATTTATACCATTTCTGTTTTTCTTGTTTTAATGTTATTAAGTTTTGTTTCAAGTTCTTCACCTGTAAGATCAAAATACAGGTTTTGAAGTTCATGTAAATACTTCAAAGGTTTCAGGTTCTTTAAATTATCACAGAACAAATGCACGCCGTTTTTGTCAAGGGTACACTTAAAATGATGGCATTCAAAAACGGAGTAATCGGGCAGCCAGTCAAAATGCGTAAACCCCGATTGCAATAAAATATCTTCTGTAATACTGATGGGAATAAGTTCATTAAAATTAAACCATTTACCCTTTGTGTAAATTTGTTTTGTATTGATCTCAGTTACTTTGCTTATTGTGCCAGTATCATCATAATAAGCCCGGATCTTAAAAAAATTGCCGATTCTTAATTCTGAAAATTCCATAGTGTGAAGTTTTAAGGTGTGCAAATAGATAACCCTTTCAAGGTAAAAAATTTTAAGCCATAATTGTGCGTTTTAAATTTTTTTTGTATCCCGTTCAGTTATAATCTCATATCATTTCATTTTCCATAAAGTACAGTTTGTTTATTAAGTTTACCAACAATGAAAAGATCATTCCTGCGGTATTTAATATTGATTTTGATACTTGCACAATATGGTTGCACAACACAAAAATTTATGCAAACAGAATTGTATTTCGGTTTGAAGCAACAGGATGGAAAAATTATTCCTGATTCAGCGTGGAATGCATTTGTTGAAAATTATGCAACTAAAACTTTTGCACAAGGCTTCACCATACTTACATCACAAGGCTGGTGGACGGATGAGGCAACCAAACAAATTCATGAAGAACCATCGCATGTTATTATCAGTATAAATAAAATGGATCATCAGCTTTCAAAAAAAATAGACAGCCTGCGCAGTGTATATATAATTTTATTTAACCAGGAGGCTGTGTTGCGCACAGATAAAAAAATTTCAGTTAATTTTTAAGTACACTCAATATTGTTTGTTCTAACTGTTATTGCTGATATTTTCTGCTTACTTATTTGCAAGTAAATCACCAATCATTTTTGCAGTTCGTATAAGATTTATTTTAGTAAGCTGAATTGCCGTTTCTATATCAATAATATCATTATTAATGGGAATCAGCACATCAAAATATTTTTGCAATTGCACATTCGTTTCTAAAGGTACACTGCCTGCAATACCGATTACAGAAACATTTTTTTCTTTAGCTTTTTTTGCAACACCAAAAGGTCCTTTGCCTTGCAAAGTTTGCTCATCTATTTTTCCTTCGCCCGTTATTACAACATTAGCTTTTATCAATGCTTCATCAAAAAATGTTTCTGCAAGAAAGTAATCAATGCCCTGCACAAGATTTGCATTGCAAAAAGTATATAAACCAGCTGCTACGCCACCTGCAGCGCCACCATATTTTACAGTCGCCATATCAATGCCTGTTTGTTGTAAGGCTATATCACGAAATTTTGTAAGTACATTTTCAAGCTTCTGCACATCTGCATCCGATGCACCTTTTTGCGGACCAAATATTTTTGCTGAACCATTTTTTCCTAACAAAATATTTTCTACATCACAAAGAATTACCAATTCGCAATTCAGAATTCTTTTATCAAAATCAGAAACATCAATAGCATCAAGATCAGCAAGATCTTCAGGCAAAGTTTTCAGCAGTTCATTTTTATTATTCAAAAACCTTATGCCTAATGCCTGTAAAATTCCTGTGCCGCCATCAACAGTAGCGCTGCCGCCTATACACAATATTATCTTGTTTACATTTTTATCTAAAGCATGTATTATTAACTCACCTGTTCCATAAGTTGTTGCCTGTAAAGGATGCAATTCATTTTGTTGTAATAACCTTATTCCCGATGCATCGGCTAATTCAATTACAGCGGTTTTGTTACCATCGATCAAACCAAAAGATGCATGTATTTTTATGCCAATAGCATCATGCACTTCTGTATTAATGATAGCGCCTCTATGTTTTTGTATGATCAACGCTGCCGTTCCATCGCCTCCATCACCAACAGGAAAATTTTCAATGCTGCATTTCAATTTACTTTGTTGCAACCCGGCACTAATAGCTTCGCAAACTTCTGAAGCATCAAGACTATTTTTAAAAGCATTAGGCGCTATAAGAATATGCATAATCTTTTACTATTTGCTTTTTTTGCGATAAAGTACAACGCATGTTTTAATAAAATAAATAATATAGTTAAACAACAGATTCAGCAAGCGATGGAGACGCATTATCTATATACTCATCTAATCCTGTATCATTTAAAAAATTATTTGAGAAAAGATTTGCTTGCTCTTTTGTAAGTAATGCACTTCTGTATTCTTTCCATTGTTGTGCATTGTTGCCATACATGTATTGTATTAATCCCGTAAAAGACCAGTCAGAATTTTTGCCCCAATGTTGTGTAAAAGGAATATTGTTTGCTTGCAATACTTCAATAATGCGTGTGCAAAATTGCGGAAGGCTTATGAGCTTATCTGTTTTTGGATTCCAGTTCAAGCCATCTATTTCAAGCATACATGTTACTGGAAATTTTGTAAATGCAAGCGTTGCGCCTGATTGCTTTACAAACCGCATTGCATAAATACCCGGTATCGGACCTTCATTTTTTGCTAAGTCTGCCAACAACTCCAATGCTTTTGCAGAGTCTTTGCAATCAACGCCTATTGAGCAGGCAAATGCAGGGCCTTGATATCCGGCATCCCAAAAAATTTCAGCAAGTGTTCCGGTTACCTGCAGATCAAGTGGTGGCAATGCAGCCGATTGTAGAAATTTTATGAGGGTGGGAATACTGTTTTTAAATCTCTCCGCAATACTCATAAACAATAAGATCAGATCGCGGTAAACTGATGTTTTTACAAGAGGAACGGGATCAGGATAATCTTTTCGATATGGCTTTTTATACATTACTTCCACCGGGTACTCAGTATCGTTTGTATATGGATTTATAAAAACTTTATAATGAAAAGGACGATTGGGTTTACCGTTTGCATCTGTTTCACCATCAACATGAAAATCTGAATTTTCAAAGTCCATTGTTTGTGCAAGCTGTAATGCTTTATCCTTACTTAATTTTTTTACATACCTGTTTAATAAAAAACGATCTTCAGCTTCTATCACCACGCCATGCATAAATCCAAAAGAACCAAGACTAACCAACGCTGCATTAAACAAACCATCATTCCTGATTACTCTTGCTTTTATGCGGTTTGCAAACACGTCATTTAATGCAGGTTTTGTGTGTCGTTCCAGATAAATAATATCATCAGCATTCTCGCCAATTATTAAATTAATTCCTACAATATAATCCTGCACTGCACCCACATCCAGCCCAGAACCATGCACGCCTGTGGATATACAACCCGCTATTGTTTGTCCATTACTTGCTCCTGTAGTTTTCAAAGATTTTCCATTATTAAATAAAAAATTGTTTATTTCTTTTATAGTATTTCCGCATTGAATTAAAAATAAATTTTCCTGTAAAAAGCTTGTGTTTGGATGCAATTCATCAGCAGCAACAGATTTTTTTATATTCATAGCTGCATTAAAATGCATATTATCTTTTTGATGTGCAATATGAGATAATGACCATGCTGAACCATAAGCCCTGAAACCTTCCTGGCTGTCTAATGCTGATTTAAGTAATCGTTGAATTTCTGCAGCAACATCATTATATCGGTCCGTAACTGAAGGCATGTCGCCCCTTTCAGCTAAAAAAGTTTCATACAAAACTTTAGTGGGAAAAGGACCATTATTATGAAAAGTATCCCAGGTTCCTATTTCATGTTTTACAGTAGTTGCCATATTAATCAAATTGTTTTTGACATACATATTTTATTTTCACCTGACGCTTTCTGCCGAAAGTAATTGTGTTTAATAATACGCCGCCAAAGGTTGCGCGGTATTCAAAAGAATAACAGCCTCCGCTCGGGCATCTTTCAATTAAAGAAAATTCTCCTTCCTGAATTTTTAATGAAATTACCGTATCTAATGCATGCACTTTTTTCCCTTTATAAAAATTTCCGCTGGTATTTAATGGGTCTGGCTCCGGAATTCCATCTTTGTTAATAACCCGCACAGAATAACATGATGAAAAAAAGATAAGCAGTGCTGCAAAAAATAATAAATGAACTTTTCGCATGGTGTTGATTGCAACCGGTTTCATACTTGCTGGTTTTATGTATAGGTTTTTATAATGAGATCCTAATCAAATTTTCGTCACACAAGTTATGAATCGTTAGTCGTAATATTTCTAATTGCTCTAATTCAGTTTTTTTAAAAATATAAATACACTATTCAAACTATATCTTATAAATATCTATGTGAATTATTCTTATTTATACTTGTGGAAAAGTAACCTGTCTGCTGCAGTTTATGTTTTTTAATTTTGAATGATTATGAAGACCACACAGGATCATCTTAATAAACTTCAGCAGATACTTTCAGAAAGTGGTTATGCTATCCGTTTTGAACGCGGTACATTTCAAAGCGGGTGGTGTTTGCTTGAACAAAGAAGAATTGTTGTGTTAAATAAATTTCTCGATACGGAAGGAAGAATAAATACACTGCTCGATCTTATTCCGCAGGTAAAAATAGATTTTGATAAACTTACATTCGAAAGCCAGAAACTATACAGCCAGATTGTGCCTGCAGAAAACCATGAAACAATAGTTTGATGCGGTAACTTATTTGGCTTGTATTAGTTTTGTTATGTGAGCGCAGTAAAATTAAAAATTACATTTCTTGGTACAGGCACGAGCACAGGCATTCCTATGATTGGCTGCACCTGCGCAGTATGCACATCAATCAACAAAAAAGATAAACGCTTACGTACAAGTATTTTAGTTGAATCGGCAACAACAACCATTGTGGTTGACACAACGCCTGATTTCCGCTACCAGATGTTGCGCATTCATAATACAAAACTTGATGCGGTGCTTTTCACGCATCCGCATAAAGATCATATTGCCGGTCTTGATGATATCCGTGCTTATAATTTTTTTCAGCAAAAGCCAATGGATGTTTATGCAAACTCATTAACCGCTGAAGCGCTGAAACGTGAATTTGCTTATGTGTTTGCAGATAAAAAATATCCGGGCATTCCGCAAATAAACCTGCATACGATTGATGAAACTGCTTTTGATATTGGTGATATACATGTACTGCCATTTACTGTGTGGCATCATAAAATGCCGGTATTTGGATTTCGTTTTGGAAAATTCACCTACATTACAGATGCAAATAAAATTGAAGAACAGGTAAAAGAAAAAATAAAAGGCTCTGATGTGATCGTACTAAATGCTTTGAGAAATGAACATCATATTTCGCATTTCACTTTAAAAGAAGCAATTGAACTTGTGCAGGAATTGAAAATACCAAATGCATATTTTACGCACATAAGCCACCAGTTAGGTAAGCATGATGATGTTGAAAAAAATTTGCCGCAAGGCATTCATCTTGGATACGACGGATTAACATTGAATGTATAAAATGCTATAACTACTCTGCATGCAAAATGCGTGGAAAGAATATTTCATTTTTACCAGGCGCGACAGACGCGCTGTAATTGTTTTATTTGTTGTTATTGGCCTGCTGCTGATACTGCCATATTTTTTACCGGCTAAAAAACTTGAAATACATATTGATAAAGAGCTGCAGGCAGAATTGGATCAGTACAGACAAGATCATCAGGCTAATAATCAATCTTTATATTTTAATACTGCAAGCGATACTACTATACATGATGCTGCAACAAATGACACAACAAAAAAGGAATTATTTTTTTTCGATCCAAATACATTGAGTGAAGAAGGATTTGCAAAACTTGGCTTGTCGCAAAAAACTATTCATACATTAATAAATTACAGAAATAAAGGCGGCTATTTTAAAACGCCCGAAGACATCAGAAAAATTTACGGACTTTCTAAAAATGATGCAGACAGATTGATACCATATATACGCATTACATCAAACAAAACAAAGCAAACAGAAGAAACAAAATATGATAAGCCTGCTGTAACAACACAAACACAGCAATACAAAAGAATTAATGTTAATGCAGCCACCGCAGAAGATTGGAAAGCTTTCCCCGGAATTGGTGATGCAATAAGTAACCGCATCATAAAATTTCGTACAAGCATTGGCGGCTTTAAATCAATTGACCAGGTTGGCAAAACTTATGGTTTAAGCGATAGCGTTTTTCAATTGATAAAACCTTATCTGTTTTTAAAAGATTCTTCAAATTCAAATCCTTAAAAATTAAAAATAATTTACTCAATCAACGCTGATGGATTAGATTTGCAGGCTAACAAATGTTAGTTTTTATGAATACGTCAACTCAGGAGATAACCCAGCAAATTTCAGAAACAGCAAGAAGTTTTGCTTTACAATATATTAAGCCGCATGTAATGGAATGGGATGAATCGCAGGAATTTCCTGCGCATATTTTTCATGAAATGGGCGAGCTTGGTTTAATGGGCGTTCTGGTTCCGGAGGAATATGGCGGCTCAGGCTTAGGCTATCTTGAGTATAAAACTATCATTGAAGAAATATCAAAGGTTTGCGGTTCTATCGGTCTAAGTCTTGCCGCACACAATTCACTTTGCACCGGGCATATTCTTGCCTTTGGAAATGAAGATCAGAAACATAAATATTTACCAAGACTTGCTTCGGGCGAATGGATTGGAGCCTGGGGTTTAACAGAACCTAACACCGGCAGCGATGCGGGTAATATGAAATGCACTGCAACAAAAAAAGGAAATGATTGGATTATTGATGGAACGAAGTCGTGGATAACACACGGCAAAAGCGGCAATGTGGCTGTAGTGATTGCAAGAACAGGCGAGCCGCGTGAAAGAAATAATTCAACAGCATTTATTGTAGAGCGTGGTACCAAAGGTTTTTCCGGAGGTAAAAAGGAAAACAAACTCGGTATGCGTGCCAGCGAAACTGCAGAGATGATTTTTGATAATTGCATTATTCCTGATGAGAACCGGCTGGGTAAAGTGGGTGATGGTTTTAAGCAGGCGATGAAGGTATTGGATGGAGGAAGAATTTCTATTGCAGCATTATCTCTCGGCATTGCAAAAGGCGCTTTTGAAGC